>NZ_JAAFAN010000067.1:0-20901 GCF_010287905.1 Cellulosimicrobium composti | reverse complement strand
CCCCCCCCCCGGGCCCCCCGCGCGCGCCCCCCCCCCCCCCCCCCCCCCCCGCCCCCCCCGCCGGGGGGGGGGGGGCGGGCCCGGGCCGAGGCGGCCGACCGGCCGCCTCGGCGTGCGCGGGCGTCAGCGGATCTTGTTGCCCGCCGAGCGCAGCTGCTGCGACGCCTCGACGATGCGCGCGGCCATCCCGGCCTCGGCCAGCTTGCCCCAGGCGCGCGGGTCGTACGCCTTCTTGTTGCCGACCTCGCCGTCGATCTTCAGGACGCCGTCGTAGTTCGAGAACATGTGGCCCACGACGGGACGCGTGAACGCGTACTGCGTGTCCGTGTCGATGTTCATCTTGATGACGCCGTAGTCGACCGCGGCCGAGATCTCCTCGGCCGTGGAGCCGGAGCCGCCGTGGAAGACGAGGTCGAACGGGTTCGCCTTGCCGACCTTCGCGCCGACCGCGTCCTGGATCTCCTTGAGGATCTCCGGGCGGAGCTTGACCGCGCCCGGCTTGTACACGCCGTGCACGTTGCCGAACGTGAGGGCCGTGAGGTAGCGGCCCTTCTCGCCGGTGCCGAGGGCCTCGACCGTCGCGAGACCGTCCTCGACCGTCGTGTAGAGCTTCTCGTTGATCTCGGCCTCGTGGCCGTCCTCCTCGCCACCGACGACGCCGACCTCGATCTCGAGGATCGTGCGCGCGGCCTGCGAGAGCTCGAGGAGCTCCGCGGCGATGGTGAGGTTCTCGTCCAGCGGGACGTCCGAGCCGTCGTACATGTGCGACTGGAACGTCGGCAGGCCGCCGTTCTTCACCTGCTCCGCCTCGATGGCGAGCAGCGGGCGGACCCAGGAGTCGAGGTTCTTCTTGACGCAGTGGTCGGTGTGGATCGCGATCTGCACCGGGTAGTTCTTCGCGACCTCGCGCGCGTACGCCGCGAGCGCGAGCGAACCGGCGATGCGGTCCTTGACCGTCGAACCCGAGCCGTACTCGGCGCCGCCCACGGAGACCTGGATGATGCCGTCGGACTCGGCCTCGGCAAAGCCCTGGAGCGCGGCGGTGATGGTCTGCGACGAGGTGATGTTGACGGCCGGGTAGGCGAACGAGCCTGCCTTCGCCCGGTCGATCATCTCGGCGTAGACCTCGGGGGTTGCGATGGGCATGCGGAGCTCCTGTGGAGTCGTGCGGGGTGGACTGTCGGGTCAAAGTCTGGCACGGATGACAGCGCGGGCGTCAGGGCCGTTCGACCTGTGGTCGCCGGACGACCACGGGCTCACCCCGAGGCCGGTCCCGGCCCCAGGTGCCGGGCCGCCCAGGCGTGCAGGGCGATCGCGCCCGCGGCGCCGGCGTTGATCGAGCGCGTCGAGCCGTGCTGCGTGATGTGCAGGACGTCGCGGCACGCCGCGAGCGCGTCGGAGGTCAGCCCGGACGACTCCTGCCCGAGCAGCAGCACGCACGACGCGGGCAGCGCGTACCCCTCGATGGGCACCGAGCCGGGCACGTTGTCGACCCCCAGCAGCGGCAGCCCCTGCCTCTCTGCCCACGCGGCGAGGTCCGCGACGGACGCGTGGTGGTGCACGTGCAGGTACCGGTCGGTGACCATCGCCCCACGACGGTTCCACCGGCGGCGCCCCACGACGTGCACCCCCGCGGCGTTGAACGCGTTCGCGGTGCGGACGACGGAGCCGATGTTGAGGTCGTGCGCCCAGTTCTCGATCGCGACGTGCAGCGAGCGCGCGGGGTCGCGGCGCGCGTCGAGGTCCGCCACGACGGCCTCGACGGTCCAGTAGCGGTACGCGTCGACGACGTTGCGCCGGTCGCCGTGCGCGAGCAGCTCGGGGTCGTACCGCGGGTCGAGCCGGGTCGCCCCGGGCGGGCCCTGCGGGTCGGGCACGCGCGGCCACGCCTCGGGGCCCCCGGGCCACGGCCCGACCCCGACCTCGCGCTCCTCGGCCCGCTCGCCGTCGGGGTCGACGGGGCGTCCCACGGTCAGGCTCGCCCGGCCGTGCGCCGCGCGGCGCGCGCCTCCCAGGCCATCGCGACGAGCACGACGGCCGCCCCCGCGAGCGCGAGCAGGACCGGGACGACGACGGACCCCGTCGGCGCGAGGAGGGTGCCGTCCTCCTCCTGCCACGGCCACAGCGCGCGCAAGGAGCCGACCATGAGGCCGGCGAGGACCGCCATCGTGCCCTGCCGCCGGTGGTGCAGGAGCCACTGCAGCACCTTGACGAAGCACCCGAGCCCGACGACGGCGCCCAGCACGAACACCCCGACGAACGCGAGGTCCCGGTCCGACAGCGCCTGCTGCACGGGCACGTAGAGGCCCATGGCGAGCAGGACGAACGAACCCGAGACGCCGGGGAGCACGAGGGCGTTGATCGCGACCGCCGCGCCGAGGAACACGAACCACAGGGACGGGTCGTCCACCTGCCCGGGCGGCAGGCTCGTGAGCAGGAACCCCGCGACGGCCGCCAGCGCCATCAGCACCCCGTCGAGCGCGCGGAACCGCCCGGGCATGAGCCGCAGCGGGACCGCGACCGACACGACGATCATGCCGAAGAACACGGACCGGACGGGGACGGGGTGCGACTCGAGCAGGGGCGCGACGATGCGCAGCGACAGCAGCAGCACCACCGCCATGCCGAGGAGCACGGGGACGATCAGGGGCCAGTCCACGGCGCGGAGCGCCCGGACGGCGGGCGCGGTCCCGCGTCGGCGGACCAGGCCGGAGACGAGCTCTCGCCCTCCGTGCAGCACCTGGCCGGCGGCGTCGATCAGGTCGTCGTAGAGCCCGACGACGAGCGCGATGGTGCCGCCCGAGATGCCGGGGACCGACTCGGCGGCGCCCACGAGCCCGCCGCGGACGGCCGAGAGCGGCGCCGACCGCCACGAGGTGCGCGGGCGCGCGAGGTGCGCAGGGTGCTCCTCGTGCGTCTCGTGCTCGACGTTCTCGGCGTGCTCCGGGGAGGGCGTGTTCGTCACCCGCGAAGGGTAGCCGGTGGCCCAGTAGGCTGGCCGGGCACCGTCCCGGCAGAAGGAGCGCAGAGTGACCGAGCGGACCATCGCGTCGTGGCTGACCGACATGGACGGCGTGCTCGTCCACGAGGGCCACGCCATCCCCGGCGCACCGGAGTTCGTGCGCGCCCTGCGCGACAAGGGGCGCCCGTTCCTCATCCTCACGAACAACTCGATCTTCACCGCGCGCGACCTGCGCGCGCGCCTCGCGACGTCGGGCATCGACGTGCCCGAGGAGTCGATCTGGACGTCCGCGCTCGCGACGGCCCAGTTCCTCCACGACCAGATCCCGGGCGGCAGCGCCTACGCGGTCGGCGAGGCCGGGCTCACGACGGCGCTCTACGAGGCGGGGTACACGCTCACCGAGTCCGACCCCGACTACGTGGTGCTCGGCGAGACGCGCACGTACTCGTTCGAGGCGATCACCAAGGCGATCCGCCTCGTCCTCGGCGGCTCGCGGTTCATCTGCACCAACCCGGACACGACCGGGCCCTCGCAGGAGGGGCCGCTGCCCGCGACGGGCGCCGTCGCCGCGATGATCACGTCCGCGACGGGCCGCAAGCCGTACTTCGTGGGCAAGCCCAACCCGATGATGTTCCGGTCCGCGCTCAACCGCATCGACGCGCACTCCGAGACGACCGCGATGATCGGCGACCGCATGGACACCGACGTCGTCGCGGGCATCGAGGCGGGCCTGTACACGTACCTCGTCATGACCGGGTCGACGACGATGGGCGACGTCGACCGCTACCCGTTCCGGCCGAGCCAGGTCGTCGACTCGGTCGCCGACCTCGTCGACCTCGTCTGACGGCCCCACCGCACGCACGACGGCGCCCGGCCACCTCGCGGTGACCGGGCGCCGTCGTGCAGGGCGGGCTCAGGCGGTCGCGACCGCCTGTGCACGACCCGACCGGCGGCGTCGCACCGCCAGGAGGGCCGCACCCGTGAGCAGCAGCGTCCCGGCGAGGAGCGCCAGGCCCCCCGCGTCCGAGCCGGTCGTGGCGAGCGCGCCCGAGTAGGCGTCGCACTCGACGTCGCCGCCGACCGGGAAGGAGACCGTCACGGGCGAGAGCGCGGTGCCGGCCTCGTAGAACCCGGCGAACGCCCGGGCCCCGGCGGCCGTGAGGGTCGCGGGGGCGCCGCTCCACGTGATCGTCGAGCCGGACACCGACTTCCTCCCGGACAGGTCGAGGCTCGCGAACGCGACCCCGCTCGACGAGGACGTGGTGCCCTCCATGTCGCTGCTCCGGACGTCGACCACGAGCGTGCCGCGCGAGCCGTCGACCACGACGCGGGGGTTGCTGACGCGCAGGTCGAGGATGCCGTCGTGACCGGTGAAGGAGACCGTGCCGCCGAAGCTCGTGCGCCCCTTGCCGAGGTCGGTGTTGAACGACCCCTTGCCGCCGCTCCACGTGAACGCCGAGCCGCCGTCGCGCACGCCGGTCGTCGAGACGGAGCCCTTCGCGATCGGGCCGGTGACGTACGCCCGGAAGCTGTCGCTCACGCCCCACGTGAGGGTCGCGCCGTTGACGCCCTGGGCGAAGCACTGCTCCGCCGCGGCGCCGCCGGACGAGCCCGCGCCGCCGGCGGCGGTGCCCGCCGCGACGATCGTGATCGGGGCGGACGCGGTGTGGCCCGCGCCGATCAGCAGGAGCGTGTGCTCGCCCGGGGCGAGGTCCGTCGGGACGGTCACGGTCGACGTCGCCGCACCGCCCGCGTTCGCGGTCACGCCGGTCGCGAGCGTGCGCGGCGTGGAGCGGATCTCCGTGCGGATCCCCTGCTCGCGCGCGCCGAACCCGACGCCGCTGATGGTCACCTCGTCGCCGGGTGCCGCCTGGGACACCGAGAGCGTCGCTCGCGTCAGGTCGACCGAGCCGTCGCCCGACCCGTCCGTGGGCGTGCCGATCGTGCCACCGCCGCCGGGGGTCGTCGCCTTCGCCCCGACGGTGAAGGTCACCGGGTCGAGCGCCGCGCCCGCCGGGTAGAAGCCCGAGAACGCGAGGGCGCCGTCCGCCGTGAGCGTCGCGCCGGCGTCCCGGTACGTCACCGAGCCGTCCGCCGCGGTCGACGGCGTGCCGAGCGCGAGGGTCGCGACCGCGACGCCGTCGCGGACGAACGTGGAGCCGTCGAGGCCGGTCGAGCGCGCGTCCACGAGCAGGCGGCCCGTGGTCGCGCCCGTGATCTCGACGACGGGGTTCGTCAGCGCGATGTCGAGCGCGCCGTCGTGCCCGGTGAAGCGGACCGTGCCCGCGTAGCGCACCGTGCCGCGGCCCGTCGACGCGCTCCACGTGCCGCCGTCGGCCTGGCCGAAGCGGAACACGCCGCCGACGACGCTCGCGCCGCCGGACGTCGTCGCACCCCCGTGCGCGACGGGGCCCACGATGTAGCTGCGGAACGACTCCTTGACGCCCCACGTGAGGGCGCCCGCCGTCGTCGGCGTCGTCGGCCTCGCCGTCACCGTGACGCTCACGGGCGCGGACGTGGAGCCCTGGTGGGCGGCGGCGTCCGCCGGGACGAACGTGGCCGTGACGGCGTGCGACCCCACGGCGAGCCCGCTCGCCCGGAACGTCGCGGTGCCGCCGGAGACGGCCGCCGTGCCGAGGGTCGCGCCGCCTGCGGCGAACCGCACGGTGCCCGCCGCCTGCGGCGCGACGGTCGCGGTGAGCGTCACCGCCGTGCCCTGGACGACCGACGTCGCCGAGGCCGTGAGCCGCGTCGTGGTCGGCTGTGCCCCCGTCCCCGGCGCGGGGTCGGCGACGGTGAGCGGGACGCTCCCCGTCACCCCGAGCTCGGACGTGACGACCACCGAGGTCGTCCCGAGGGCCGCGTCCGCGGGGACGGAGAGCACGAGCGTGCTCCCGTCGCGCGTGTACGTCGCCGGCTTGCCGCCGAGCGTGACGCCTGCGACCGCGTCGCCGTCCACCAGGCCCTCGACGTGCAGGGTGACCGCACCGCCGGGCTCGACGGTCGTCGTCGCGGCCGTGACCGCGAGGGGCGCCGGGGCGTCGTAGGCGACGGGGGCGAAGAGCTCCTGCGCCGCGTTGGACACGCCGCCCGCGCCGTAGGTGTAGACACCGGGGCGCCCGCCGTCGAGCGCCTCGGGGTTCCGCACGACGAGGCGCGCCTCGAACGTCCCGTCCTCGGCGAGCGGGGTCCACTGCGCCCGGACCGCCGCCTGGTACTGCGCGGGCACCTGGTCGAGCACGTCCTCGGCGAGCACCCACGCCTGCGACGCGACCTTGCGGGTCCCGGCCGCGGCCCCCGTCGAGGGCTGCCACCGCTCCGCGAAGCTCCCGAACACGACGTACGTGCCCTGCGGCAGCGTCGCCGGGATCGGCACGCCGCGACCGCCGACGTTCGCCGCCGGGTCGAAGCCCGTGCCGCGCACGACGATCGTGTCGCCCGGCGAGACCGCCGTGTCGCCGAGCGGCGTGACGCCGTCCGCGGCGAGGACCTCGATCGCGGGCTCCCAGGCCGGCACCTCGTCCTCGCCGAAGCCGAGCGTGACCGGGGCGGCCTTCTTCGCGTCGGCGTGGGCGTCGCTCGGGCCGCTCGCGACGAAGTGCGCGCGCTGGCCCGTCGGCTCGAGGTACGCGAGGAACGCGTCGGTGTACTGCTGCGCGGAGGACGTGACGAGGACGCGGCCGCTGCCGAGCTCCGCCGGGTCGACCTCGAAGGTCGCGACGTCGAGGCGCGTCGCGGGGGCCGAGTCCGCGGCGTCGGACAGGTCGTCCCACGACACGTCGGCGGAGAGCACACCGCGGCCGCTCGCGTCGACGCGCACGGCGACGTCCGCGAGCTGGAGCCAGTAGTACGGCACGTTCCCCGCGTACGTGTTCTTCCACGTGAGGCGGACCGCGCCGGAGAGGGCGAGGTCGGTGCCACCGGCCGAGCGCACGACCTCGGTCACCGGGAAGGCGAAGGTGCCGTCGGCGGCGACCCCGCCGGTGACCTGCTTGTCGTTGTAGTAGGCGAAGACGCGGTCCGAGACCTTCCACGAGACCGTGCCGTGCGTCGTTCCCGGCGCGGCGATCTCCGGGAACGGCGCGCTGACCGGCTCCTGCGGCTCGGGCTGCTGCACGACGACCGGCGTGAACGTGTCCAGGCTCCGGTCCGTCGCGGACAGCCGGTGCGCCGCGGACGTCGCGACCACGTACTCCGTGCCCGGCTCGAACGAGCCCGCCGGGACCGTCACCGTCGTCGTGAACGACCCGTCCACGATCTGCGGCGCCGTCACCCACGCCTGCACGAGCCACCCGCTGGACACCAGCGGGCCGCTGCCGTCCCACAGCGACCTCTCGCCGACGAGCACGTACGCGCCGGTGGCCGCGCCCGCGCCCACGAACCCGGAGCCCGACACGGTGAACGTGTTCTCCACGGCGGGGTCCACCGCACCCGACGGCGACACCGTCACCCGCGGGTCCGCGACCGGCTCGGGATCGGGGTCGGGCTCGGCCACGGTCACGGTGTGCGTGACGGGCGCCGACGCCGAGGCGAGGAACGCCGCGGGGTCCACGGGCGCGAACGCCGCGGTCAGCCCGTGCGCGCCCGGGGCGAGGGCCGTCGTGACCAGGCTCGCCACGCCGTCGGTGACGGCGGCCGTGCCGAGCGCGGTGCCGCCGTCGCGGAACTCGACCGTGCCGGCGGCCGCCGGGACGACGGTCGCGGTGAGCGTCACCGCCGCGCCGGCGGACGACGTGCCGGACGGCGCGACCGCGAGCGACGTCGAGGTCGCGACGGCCGGGGCGACCGGCTCGGGCGCGACGACGCGCGCGGTGAGCGTCGACATCGGCGCGTTCGCGTAGGACGCGAAGTACGGCGAGACGTCGCCGATCGTGGGCACGACGGTCCCGTCCGCGACGAACGTGACCTCGTCGCCGTCGCGCGTCGTGGAGACGGCGACGTCGGCGACCTTGACGTCGTTCCCGGCACCCGGGTTCACGGTGCCCGCGAAGTCCGCGTACACGGCGCCCGTCCCGGGGCCCGTGAGCTCGAGGCGGACGTCGGACAGCGTCACGTCGAGCGCGCCGTGGTGGCCCTCGTAGCGCGTGGAGCCTCCGAGTCGCACGGTGCCGGTGCCGGACGCGTCGTCGTAGCTGCCGGACACCGACCCGTACACGGAACGCCCGCCCTGGAGGGCCGGCGTGACCGTGCCCTGGGCGATCGGACCCGTGACGTACGAGGTCCACGAGTCGACGAGGTTCCAGGTGGCCGAGCCGTCCTGGAGGTCGGCCGCGGCGGCCTGCGCGGGGGCGCCTGCCCCCGCGACGGTGACGCCGGCGGCGAGCGCCGCGGCGAGGAACGAGGCGAGGGCGCGGCGGACGCGCCCCTGCGGGGAAGTGCGCACTAGGTCTCCCGTGCTGGTCCGGGCGGGTCCCGGAAGAGCGGGACCGCGACGCGGAGCGTGACGACGCTCCGTCGCCCCGGACGATATAAGGCTCGCCTCACCAAAGCAAGGTAAGCCTGACCTATTGATTTGTGACGCGCGCCTCGTCCGTCGACCTGCGCGTGCTCCGGTCAGGCAAGGCCGAGGTCCTCGAGGCTGAAGAGGTAGTGGTACGGCACGCCGAGCGCCTCGATCTTCTCGCCCGCGCCCGTCGCGCGGTCCACGATCGTCGCGACCCCGGCGACCGTCCCGCCCGCGGCGCGCACGGCCTCGATCGCCGTGAGGGGAGACCCGCCCGTCGTCGTCGTGTCCTCGACGACCACGACCGTCCGGCCCGCGACGTCCGGGCCCTCGATCTGCCGCTGCATCCCGTGCGCCTTCGCCGCCTTGCGCACGACGAACGCGTCGAGGTCCTGCCCGCGCGACGCCGCGGCGTGCAGGAGGGCGGTCGCGATCGGGTCGGCGCCGAGCGTCAGCCCGCCGACGGCGTCGATCTCCGCGGTGCCGAGCCCGCGCTCCTCGAGGAGGTCGAGGAGCTGGTGACCGATGAGCGGCGCAGCGCGGTGGTGCAGCGTCACGCGCCGGAGGTCGACGTAGTAGTCGGCCTCCTTGCCCGAGGAGAGCGTCACGCGGCCGTGCACGACGGCGAGCTCGCGGATGAGGTCGAGCAGCTGCTCGCGGGGCGTCGAGGAGAGATCCGTGGTCACGACGGCCAAGGGTAGTCCGCCGGGCAGCGGGCTCCTACCGGTACTTGCCGATCGCGCGCACGGCCGAGCGCGGCATCGCGCGCAGCGCGGCCGAGGCGACGCGGTAGCGCACCGAGGGCGTCGAGATGACGACGCCCCGGCGCACGTCCGCGAGCGCCGCGGCGACGACGCGGTCGGCGTCGAGCCACGCGACGTCGGGCAGCGTGGACTTGTCGATCCCGGCGCGGTCGTGGAACTCGGTGTGCGTGAAGCCCGGGCACAGGACGGTCGCGGTGACGCCGGTCCCGTGCAGCTCGACGGCGAGACCCTCGGTGAACGAGCGCACCCACGCCTTCGCGGCCGCGTACGTGCCGCCCGCGGTGAGCGCCGCGACGGACGCGACGTTGAGGATCGCGCCACGCCCGCGCGCGGTCATCTGGCCCGCGGCCGCGTGCGAGAGCACCATGACGGCGCGGACCATGACGTCGAGCGCGCGGAGCTCGACGTCGAGGTCGCCGCCGACGAAGTGCTGGTGCGTCGCGAAGCCCGCGTTGTTGACGAGCAGGCCGACCGGGCGCTCGTCGGGCCCGCCGGTCGAGGCGAGCCGCTCCGCGACGCGCGCGACGTCCTCGGGCACCGAGAGGTCGGCGCGCAGCACCTGCACCCGGACGCCGGCCGCGGCCCGGATCTGCCCGGCGACCTCTTCGAGCCGCGCCTCGTCGCGCGCGACGAGCACGAGGTCGTGCCGCGCCGTCGCGAGCTGCCACGCGAACTCCAGGCCCAGGCCGGCGCTCGCGCCGGTGATGAGTGCTGTCGCCATGGCCACAGCCTACGGGCCCGTGGCGCGCCGACGTCGGTACGGTGGGGCGCGTGCGCCTCGCGACCTGGAACATCAACTCCGTCCGCGCCCGGGTCGACCGGGCGATCGCCTTCCTCGAGCGGACGGGGACCGACGTCCTCGCGCTCCAGGAGACCAAGTGCGCGGACGCGCAGTTCCCCGTCGCGCCGTTCGAGGCGGCGGGGTACGAGGTCGCGCACGTCGGGGTGAACCAGTGGAACGGCGTCGCCGTCGTCTCCCGGGTGGGTCTGGCCGACGTCGAGACGTCCTTCCCGGGCCAGCCCGCCTTCGGCGAGCAGGTCGAGGCGCGCGCCCTCGGCGCGACGTGCGGCGGGGTGCGCGTGTGGAGCCTGTACGTGCCGCACGGCCGGGAGGTCGGCGACCCGCACTACACGTACAAGCTGCGCTGGCTCGACGAGCTGCGCGAGCGCGCCGCGGGCTGGCTCGCGGACGACCCGGGGGCGCAGGTGGCGCTCGTCGGCGACTGGAACGTCGCCCCGCTCGACACGGACGTGTGGGACGTCGCGTACTTCGCGGGGAAGACGCACGTGACGCCCGCCGAGCGCGACGCGTTCGCCGCGTTCGGCGCCGCGGGGTACACCGAGGTCACGCGCGAGGCGATCCCCGCCGAGCACACGTACACGTACTGGGACTACCAGCGGCTGCGGTTCCCGCGGAACCAGGGCATGCGGATCGACTTCGCGTACCTCTCCCCCGCGGCCCGCGCGCGGGTCACGGGCGTGGCGATCGACCGGGACGAGCGCAAGGGCAAGGGCGCGTCCGACCACGTGCCCGTCGTCGTCGACCTCGCGGACTGAGCGCGCGGCCCCGCGGCCTTCCCGGGCCGGTGAGCGGCTGACCCGGGGAGGGCGCCCGTCTCGCTACGGTGTGTCCATGACGACGCCACCCGTCCCGCCGTACGGGTCACCCGACGAGCCCGTGGACCCTTACGCCCCGGTGCGTCCGCAGCAGCCGCCGCTGACCCCGTACAACCCGCCGACCGACGCCGCCCCGACGCCGGACCCGGGCGGGTTCGTCGCGCCCTCCGGCGCGGGCGGCGGCTACGGGTCGGCGCCGGGGGTGGGCTACGGGACGCCGCAGGGGTACGGCGCCCCCGGGTACCCGCCGCAGCCGGCGTACGGGGCCTACCCCCCGGCCTACGGGGCGCCGTACACGCCGCCGCCCCGGAGCAACGGGCTCGCGCTCGCGTCGATGATCGTCTCGATCGCGAGCCTCGTGCTGTGCGCGGGCTTCCCCGCGATCGTCGGGCTCGTGCTCGGGATCGTCGCGCTCAACCAGGTGATGCGCGACGGGACGCGGGGCCGCGGCTTCGCCGTCGCGGGCATCGTCGTGGGCGCGGTGGGCACCGCGTTCGCGATGCTCGTCGTGGTCGGCGCGACCCTGAGCGAGCCGTGACCGTGGCCGACGACGACCTCTTCGCCCCGCCCGGCGGACCCGCACCGTCCGCACCGCGCCCGCCCGTGCCGCCCCCGCCGGGCGCCGCCACCCCCGCGTCGCCGGGCCCCGACGTCCCGCCCGGGAGCGCACCCCCCGCGACCCCTGCGCCCCGCGCGACGCCGGCTCCCGGCGGCGAGGTGCCCCCGCCCGGCGCGGTCCCGGGCTTCGCCCCGGAGACCTACTACGCGCAGGGATGGCAGCCGCCGGCGGCGCGCGTCGAGCCGCTCGCGGTCGCGAGCGTGCCCGCCGGGGTCGTGCTCGGGCCCGTGGGCGTCGGGCTCGGCGCCGCCGCGCTCTCGCGCACCCGGTCCCGCGGGACGCGCGGTCGCTGCCTCGCCGTCGCCGGGATGGTCGTCGGCGCGGCGGTGACCGTGGCCTGGGCTGCGGGCGCGCTCCTGTGGTGGCAGGGCGAGCAGGCGCGCACGCCCCTCGCGGGCGACGTCGAGGCACCGCGGACGGTGAGCGCGGTCCAGCTCGTGCTGGGCACGTGCCTCGACGAGCTCCCGCCCGACGGCGAGGTCACGCGCGTGCGGGCCGTCCCGTGCGCGGACGAGCACCGTGCGCAGGTCGTCGCACGCACCGACCTCGGCGCCGACGAGACGTGGCCGGGGCAGGCGGCCGTCGACCGCCGCGTCGCGCGCGTGTGCACGGCCGACGTGCTCGGTCCCGACGCCCCCGAGGACGTCGAGCTCGTCGTGTGGTCGCCGACCGAGGCGTCCTGGCGGGCCGGCGACCGGACCGGGCTGTGCCTCGCGTCGAGCGCGGACCCGCTCCCGGCAGACCTGCTGGGCTGATACCCGCCGGGGACCGCCGTCCTGCCTGAGGGGAGGGCCGGTCGGGACGCGGCTCAGTCGGCGAGGACGAGCCGCAGGTACGCGCGCAGGTCGGCCGCCATGTCGACCTGCTCGCTCTCGGGCCGGTCGAGGGACAGGAGCCACTGGACCTGGAGGCCGTCCATGAGCGCGACGATCTGGCGCGCGGCCGCGTACGGGTCGACGCCCTCGCGCAGCTCCCCCGCGCGCGCCCGCTCGGCGAGGCGTGCGCCCGTCCGCGCGACGGCCGCCTCGTACCGGCGCACGAAGTGCGCGTGCGCGGGGTGGTCGGGCGACGTGGCCTCGGCGACCAGTGCCGTGAACAGCTCGACGATGTGCCGCCGGCGCGCGTTGCGCTCGGCGAGGCTCACGAGCGCGTCGAAGAAGTCGGTGCCGCGGGCCAGGTCGTCGTCGAGGTCCGCGGTGTCGACCGCGTCGCGGTAGGCGAGGACGGCCTCGAGCAGCGCGGCCTTCGTCGGGAAGTGGTGCAGCAGCCCGGGGTGGGACATCCCGACGCGGGCCGCGATCTCGCGCAGCGAGGCGGCGTGGTACCCGACCTCGCCGAACAGGACCATCGCGGCCTGCAGGATCTCCTCGCGCTTGGCGCGCCCCTTCGCGTAGCCGCGCCCGGGGTCGGACGCCGCGGCACGCCCCTCCTCGTCGTTCCCGGGGCCTGCACCGATCGCCACGCTGGTCATGGTCCCGCTCCTTCGTCGTCCGACGGCTGGCCACCCTACCGACCGTGGCGGCGGTCCACGCCCGACCGTCAGGACGTCGGCGCCGCGGTCTCCCCCGCCGGCTCGCTGCCGCTGGGCGTCGGGCGGGGCGAGGTCCCGGCGGTGCGGTCGTCGGACGGGGTCGGCGTGGGATCGGCCGGGCCGCTCTCGCCCGCGCCCCCGACGCTCCCCGGAGCGGCCGCGAGCGCCTCGGCCGTGGCCGCGGTCACCGAGCCGTCGCCGGAGAGCCCGTGCTCCTGCTGGAACGCGCGCAGCGCCGCGACGGTCGCGTCGTCCCACGTCCCCGTGACCTCGACGTCCGCGCCGTGCGCGCGGAGCCGTTCCTGGACCCAGGAGACGGACGCCGGGTCGGGCTCCTCGGCCGGCGCCTCGTCCGTCGGCTGCGGCGCGGGGGCCTCCGTGGTCGGGGCGGCCGGCGTCGTCGGGCTCGGCGCCGCGCCGGATCCGCGCGGCGCGGTCGGCTCGGCGTCCGGACCGGTCGTCGCACCCGACGAGGGGCGCGGCGCGGGAGCCGGGCGCTCGTCGTCGGCCGCGTCGTCCGTGCGCTCGTCGGGCGGCGGGATGCGCGTCACCTCGGGGCGGGGCTCGTCGGGCCGCGGCGTGACCGCGGGGACGCCGGCCTCGACGACCGCGCCACCACCCTCGACGTCGGCCACGACGACCGCCTCGCCGCCGCCCGTCGCGGCGCCGACCATGCCGGCCACGGCGACGACGAGCGTCACGGCCCCGGCGCCCGCGGCGACCGACACCCAGGGCGTGGCCGCGCGACGCGCGGGCGGGGCGACGCGGTCGCTCGCGGTGGTGCTGGTTCGGTCGTGGCGTCGGCGCACGTCGCCTCCTTCCGGGCGGTCGGAGCCGCCGCACGGAGGGGTCGCACGGGCGGCGGGTCGTTCTGGTGGACGTCCACCCTGCCCCATCCCCCCGCGCCGTGTCACGCCCGAGCCGCTCACCTGCGACGACGCACGCCGTCGCGCCCCTGGTCCAGGCCGGACGGGCGCCAGTTCCCCCGGAGGTCGCAACGCAGGTTCCTCCCCGCGCCTCAAGACCCGGGCGGGGCCCGCGCGACAGCCTGGTGGGGCACCGCACGGGAGGCCCGTGCGGGACGCCGAGGAAGGGACCGGCATGACCACCATCCACGTCTCCGGGCTGCGCAAGACGTACGGGGCGTTCGACGCCGTGCACGACGTGACGTTCACCGCCGCGCCGGGCCGCGTCGCCGGGCTGCTCGGGCCCAACGGCGCGGGCAAGACGACGACGCTCCACGTGCTGCTCGGGCTCGCGGCCCCGACCGCGGGCTCCGCCACGTTCGACGGCCGCGCGTTCACGGACCTGCCGCACCCGGCCCGCACGGTCGGCGCGCTGCTCGACGCGGGCGGCCTGCACCCCGGCCGCACGGGCCGCGACCACCTGCGCGTGCTCGCCGCCGCGGGGCGCGTCCCGGCGCGGCGCGTCGACGAGGTGCTCGCCCTCGTCGGCATGACGCCCGCCGCGGACCGCCGCGTCCGCACCTACTCCCTGGGCATGCGGCAGCGCCTCGGTATCGCGGCGGCCCTGCTCGGGGACCCGGAGGTGCTCGTGCTCGACGAGCCCGCCAACGGGCTCGACCCGGCCGGGATGAGGTGGCTGCGCGACCTCGTGCGCGCGTTCGCCGACGACGGCGGCACCGTGCTCCTCGCGAGCCACGTGCTGTCCGAGGTGCGCCAGGTCGCGGACGACCTCGTCGTCGTCGGGCAGGGGCGCGTCGTCGCCGACGGGCCGCTCGACGACCTGCTGCGCGGGGAGTCCCTCGAGGACTTCTACCTGGACCTGACCGCCACGACCGAAGGGGTGCGCTGATGTACCGCGCCGAGATGCTCAAGCTCCGCACGACCCGCGCGGCGTGGGTCGTCGCGGCCGTCGCCGTCGCCGGGATGCTCGTCGTCCAGGCGTTCACCCTCCTGCTCCCGACGATCCTGCGCGGCACCGAGGCGCTCGGCGGCGGCACGACCGTGGGGCTCCAGGCGTCGCCCGAGCTCGCGGCCGAGCTCACGCCCGACCTCGGCGCCCTCACCGACGTCACCCAGCCCGCGTACCAGCGCGCGACGCTCGACCTGCTGGGCAACGGGCTCAGCGGCTCCGGGTCGGTCGGCGTCGCGACGGTGTGCATGCTCCTGCTCGGCGTGCTCGCCGTGACGACCGACTTCCGCACGGGCGGCATCGTGCCGACCGCGCTCGTCCAGCCGTCGCGGCTGCGCGTCCTGGCCGCCAAGGCCGGTGCGACGGCGACGGTCGCGCTCGGCGTCGGCGTGGTCCTCGCGCTCCTGGGCGCCCTGGGCCTGCTCGTCGCGATCGTCACGACGCCCGGGGCGACCCTCGCGCTCGGGCCCGGCGACGTCCTCGGGATCTGGGCACGCGGCCTCGTGGTGCTCGTCCTCCTCGCCTGGCTCGGCCTGGGGATCGGCACGCTCGTGCGCGGCCAGGTCGCCGCCGTCGTGACGGTCGCGGCTCTCGCGCTCGCCGAGCCCGTCGTCCGCGGCGCGGTGACGCTCCTGTCCGGCGGCGAGTCCGCCGCGGCGGAGTGGCTGCCGCTCGGGCTCGGCGCGCTCGCGTCGACCGGCCAGTCGGGGGCGGCGCTGCTCGGGGGCGCGGCACCGCTCGGGACGCTCGCCGCGCTCGCCGGGCTCACGGCGTGGGTCGTCGTGGTGCTCGGCAGCGGGTCCGTGACGTTCCGGCGCCGCGACCTCGTCTGATCTCGTCCGACCTCGTCCGACCTCGTCCGACCTCGCGGGCCCGCGCACCTTAGGGTGGGCGGGCCCGCGACCACGCACCGCCAGGAGGAGCCCGTGACCGAGGCCCTGCGCCGCCTGCTCGACCGCGCGGGCGTGCGGACGGCGACCGGCCGCGACGCCGTGCTCGCCGCCGTCGTCGCGGCGGCGACCGTCGCGCTGTTCCTCGGCATCGAGCGCGTCCTCGCGACGGACGTCGGCGCGACGTTCGGCGCCGGGCCCGGCGAGGCGGTCCTCACGCCGGGCGTGCGCGCGGCGGTCCTCGCGCTGGTCGTCGCCCAGGCCGGGGCTCTCGTGCTCCGGCGCCGCGCGCCGCTCGCGTGCCTCGCCCTCACGGTCGTGGCGCAGGTCGCGATCACCGCCCTGCTCCCCCCGTACGTCGGGTTCCAGGCTCCCGCGACGCTCGTCGCGGCGTACTCGGCCGGTGCGTACGCGCCGCGCCGGCTGCGCCTCGCCGGCCCGGCGGTGGCCGCGCTCGCGCAGGTCGTGCTCGTCTTCGCGCTCGGCGGGTTCGCCGTCCCGAGCGGCGCCGGGCCCGCCCAGCACGCGCTCCAGGTGGGCGGCTCGCTCGTCTCGGCGCTGCTCACGTTCGTCGGGGCCGCGCTCGTCGGCACGTACGTCGCGACGCGGCGCGAGCTCGTCGCCGAGCTGCGCGACCGGGTGCGGCGCGCCGAGCGCGAGCGCGAGGCCCTCGCCGCGCAGGCGGTCCTCGAGGAGCGCGCACGCATGGCGCGCGAGCTGCACGACGTCGCGGCGCACCACCTCTCGGGCATCGTCGTCCAGGCGTCGGCCGCCGAGCGCCTCGTCGACGCCGACCCGGAGCGCGCCAAGGAGTCGGTGCGCTGGATCCGCGCGCAGGGCCGCCGGACGCTCGACGACCTGCGGCTCGTGGTGGGGATCCTGCGCGGGCGCGACGACGACGCGGCCTCCGAGCGCGAGGCGCCGCAGCCCACGCTCGCCGAGGTCCCCGCGCTCCTCGACACGGCCCGCGCGGCGGGCACGACCGTGACCGTCCGCACCGAGGGCACGCCGTGGGACCCGACCCCGAGCGCGCAGATCGCCGTGTACCGCGTGCTGCAGGAGGCGCTCGCGAACGCGCGGCGGCACGCACCCGGCCGCCCCGTCGACGTGCGGTTCGCGTGGTCGGACGCCGACGTCGTCCTCACCGTGCGCAACCCCGCGGCCGGCACCGTGCCGGACCCGGGGTCGGCGCCCGGTCACGGGCTCGTCGGCATGCGCGAGCGGGCGGCCGTCCTCGGCGGCACGCTCGACGCGCGGCGCGCTCCCGACGGCGCATGGGTCGTCCGCCTGTCCGTCCCGCGCGCGACCGCGCGCGACCCCCGCCCCCAGGAGGCCTCATGACCCGCGTCGTGCTCGTGGACGACCAGGCCGTCGTCCGCGCCGGCTTCACCGTGATCCTCGAGAGCGAGGGCCTCGAGGTGGTGGGCGAGGCGTCGAACGGAGCCGACGCCGTGCGCGTCGCGCGCCGCGAGCGGCCCGACGTCGTGTGCATGGACGTGCGCATGCCGGGCGGCGACGGCATCACGGCGACGCGGGCGCTCGCCGGCCCCGACGTCGCCGACCCGGTACCCGTGCTCGTGGTGAGCACGTTCGACCTCGACGACTACGTGTTCGGCGCCCTGGAGGCGGGCGCGAGCGGGTTCCTGCTCAAGGACGCGGAGCCGGAAGTGCTGGTCGACGCGGTGCGGCGCGTCGCGGCCGGGGACGGCCTCCTCGACCAGTCCCTCACGCGCCGCGTCATCGACGAGCTCGCGCGCCGCCGGGCCCCCGTCGCGCGCGACGACGACGCGGCCGCGCTCCTCACGCCGCGCGAGCTCGACATCGTGGGCCTGCTGTGCCGCGGCTCGTCGAACGCGGAGATCGCGACGGCCCTGTTCCTCGAGCCGAGCACCGTGAAGTCGCACCTGAGCCGTGCCATGACGAAGACCGGCACCCGCGACCGCGTGCAGCTCGTCGTGTGGGCGTTCCGGCACGGCGTCGTGGACCCGGCGGGCTGACCCGGGTACGTCGGTCGGCGCGCCCGGTCAGCGGCCGGGTGCGGTCGGAGGGACCGGTCGTGGGACGGCGAACCGCGCCGCGACCGGCGCGGCGACGTGCACGAGCGGCGGCTCGCCGCCGGGCAGCCCGAGGCGCTCGGGCAGGTCCGTCTCCAGGACGTCGAGCGTGCCGCGCCGCAGCGTCCACGGCTCGTGCGCGACGGGGAACCGCCACGGTCGCCCCGCGCGGAACCCGTACCCGCTCCAGCGCGCCGTGAGCCACGACGCGAGCCCCGACGTCGCGTCGACCTCCTCGTGGGCGCGCACGACGGCGGTCAGGCGACCGCCCGTCAGCGCCGGGTGCTCGTGCGCGACGCGGAACGGGCCGCGGCGTCCCGTGGCACGGAACCGGTAGCGCACCACGTCCGGACCGTCGGCCTCGACGACCCCGGCGGCCGGGTGGTAGGGCACGCCGGCGGCCCGCGCGGCCGCGACGAACGCGCGTCGGGTCGCCCACAGTCCCCCGAACCACACGCCCTCCGTCCCGGCGCGGTCGCGGACGTAGACCCGGACGTTCAGCTCCGCGAACCGGGACCACCCGCCGAGCGCGGGCAGCGGGGGGACGCGCACGTCCGCCATGAGGAACGGCACGACGCCCACCCACGTCGCGCCGCCGACCGTCTGGACGACGAGGCCGGGCGGCAGCCACCGCTGCACGAGACCCGGCTCGACCGGCCAGTGCAGGAACGTCAGGTCCTCCCACTGCTGGGCGGAGACCACGAGGCGCGCGCTCACGTGCTGCGGGCGGCGGCCGCACCGCCCGCGAGCCGGAGGTCGTCGACGAGCGCGGCGAACGCCGCGTCCCGCTCACCGCGGTCGCGCACGCGCAGCAGCGCGGACGGGTGGGTGGTGAGCACGACGCGCGGTGCGTGCACCGGCCGGGGCGGGCGACCGTCGTCGGACGCGCCCGACGACGTGCCGTCGTCGGGCGCTCCCCCGGCGAACGGCGACGCGGCCTCGGCGTCGTCGAGGTCGAGGACGCGACCCCGCTCTGCGGTCACGCGCACGGGGCGCCCGAGCACGGCGCGTCCCGCGGTCGCGCCCAGCGCGACGACGACGCGCGGCGCGACGGCGGCGACCTCGGCCGCGAGCCACGGCAGGCACGCGCGGACGTGCGCGACGTCCGGGGTCTTGTGCAGCCGCCGCGCGCCGCGCTTCTCGAACCGGAAGTGCTTGACGGCGTTCGTCAGGTAGACGCCCTCGGCCGGCAGCCCCGCGGCGTCCAGCGCGTCGTCGAGGAGGCGGCCCGCCGGCCCGACGAAGGGCTCGCCCTCACGGTCCTCGTGGTCCCCCGGCTGCTCGCCGACGAGCACGAGCGGCGCGTCCTGCGGCCCGCGGGAGAACACGACCTGCGTCGCGTCGGCCCAGAGCTCGCACCCTCGGCACGCGTGCGCCGCGCGCGCGAGCGCGTCGACGTCCGCGGCGTCGCGCGGGAGCCACTCCTGCGCGCCCGGGCGGTCGGGCGCGGGTCGTCGTGGGCTCATGGGCCCACGGTGCGCCGCCGCCGACGACCTCGCACGTCGCACGACGGCCCGTCGGCTCAGAACAGCTGGTAGAGCCCGCCCTGCACCAGACCGAGCACGACCCCGAGGAGCGTCGACGCACCGAGCGCCGTCCCCGCACCCGCGAGCGCCGCGCCCGGCTGGCGCCGCACGAGCGCGACGGACCCCGTGACGACGGCGGTGATCGCGAGAGCGCTGCCCAGGACGCCGTTCACGAGCTGCAGCGCGCCCAGCGCGCCGTACGAGAACCCGGACGTCGAGAGGACCAGCGGGACGGCGAGCGTGAACAGCGCGCTGACGAGCGCGGTCGCCACACCCGCGACGAACGCGACGACGGCGAGCGGCGAGCGGCGCGCCGCGGGGGCCGAGGGGGCGGACGCGGGCGGGGCGGGCGACGACCAGGTCGCGGGGCCGGTCTCAGGAGCGCTCATGCGCTCATCCTCGCGGACGCGGCCCCGCCGCGACAGCGGCGTCCACCGGCCCGCCGTCCGCCGGTCGGCTCAGTCGCCCGTGGGTGCACCGGTGGTGAGGTCCTCGGACTCCTCCGGCGGGTACACGCAGACGTGGAGCGCGCGGGAGCGCACGCTCACGTCGAGCCGCTCCGACGGATCGACGACGTCGCCGTCGAGCTGGCGGGGCTGGGGGCGGTCGGAGACGACGGAGACCTCGCGGCCGCGCACGACCTCCCGGCTCGGCACGCGGCTCTTGCCGCGCACGACGCCCCACAGGAGCTGGAACCAGTGCTTGAGGTTCCGGGGCGCGATGACCGCGACCTCGAGCTGCCCGTTGTCGGGCTCGGCGTCCGGCAGCAGGTTCGTCCCTGCCCCGAGGCGCCCCACGTTCCCGACGACCACCGTGCGCGCACGCCGGCGCCGGGTCTGCCCGTCGACCGTGACCTCCACGTGCATCTCGTCGTCCGCGAGGTGCTTGAGCGCGGAGAACACGTACGCGACCGACCCGGCCTTCGCCTTGAGGGCGGTCGGGGCGTCCTCCATCATCGCGGCGTCGAGGCCCATCCCTGCCATGATCGCGAACGTCTGCCCGTCCGCGACGCCGACGTCGATCGTGCGGCGCCCGCCGCGGAGCACGAGACGGACGCCCTCCTCGGCGTCCGTCGGGACGCCGAGGTTGGCGGCGAGGAGGTTGCCCGTGCCGCCGGGAAGGATCGCGAGCGCCGCGTCGGTCCCGGCGAGGCCCTCGACCACGGCCCGGACCGTCCCGTCGCCGCCGCTCACGAACACGACCTCGGCGCCGTCCTCGACCGCCTGACGCGCCTGACCCGTGCCCGGGTCCTCCGCGGTCGTCTCGAGCCACGCGGGCTCGGGCCACCCCGCCTCGGCGAGGCGCTCGCGGATGAGGTCGCGCAGCGCGTCGAGGCCCTCGACGCGGTTCGGGTTGACGATCACCGCCGAACGGCGGGGGGCGTCGTCGGGCCGCTGCTGCGCGGCGGTCTCGGGGTCGGTCGTCTCGTCGGTCGGCACGGACCGAGTATGTCCCGGCCCGGCCGTCGCCGCTCAGCGGTGGCGCCGGGATCGGACGCGGGGCCGGGGCGGGCCGGGGCCCGCCCCGCCCCCGCCCCCCCCGCCCCGCGCCCCGGCGGCAGGGCGTGGGGGGCGCGGGGGGGAGGGGGGGGCCCCCGGCCGCGGGGGGGGGGGGGGCCGC
>NZ_JAAFAN010000066.1:0-22119 GCF_010287905.1 Cellulosimicrobium composti | reverse complement strand
CCCCGGCGGCGCCCGCGGCCGACGCCCCGGCAGCCCCGGCCGCTCCGGCCGCACCGGCCGGGCCGGGCGCGAACGGCGGACGGATCTTCGCGAGCCCGCTCGCACGCCGGATGGCCCGCGACGCGGGGCTCGGGCTCGACCAGCTCGACGGCACCGGCCCCGGCGGTCGCATCGTGCGCGACGACGTCCTGCGCGCGATCGCCGCCGCGCAGTCGCAGGCGGCCGCGACCGCGGCCCCGGCGGAGGCGCCCGAGGCGCCGCGACCCGCGACGACGTGCTCCGCCCGGGCCGCGAGCGCCCCCGCCGAGCCGCCCGTGACGGCGAGCGCGGCGACGGGCGCACCCGCCGTGCGGACGTCGGCGTACGGGCCGTACGAGGAGGTCCCGCACTCGAAGCTGCGTCGTCTCGTGGCCTCGCGGCTGCAGGCGAGCAAGCAGGAGGCGCCGCACTTCTACCTGCGCGCGCGGGTCCGGGTCGACGAGCTGCTCGCGCTGCGCGCGACGGTCAACGCCTCGTCGCCCGTGCGCGTGTCGGTCAACGACTTCTTCGTCCGGGCGGCGGCGCGCGCCCTCGTCGACGTGCCCGAGATGAACGTCGTGTGGACGCCCGACGCCGTGCTGCGCTTCGAGCGCGCCGACGTCTCGGTGGCGGTGGCCTCCGAGCGCGGGCTCGTGACGCCGGTGGTGCGCGGGGCGGACTCGCTCTCGCTCGGTGCGCTCTCGACGGCCGTCAAGGACCTCGTCGCGCGCGCCGGCGAGGGCCGTCTGCAGCAGGACGAGCTCGAGGGCGGTGCGCTGACCGTGACGAACCTCGGCATGTACGGCGTGCGGGAGTTCGACGCGATCATCAACCCTCCGCAGGTGGGCATCCTCGCGGTGGGGGCGGCGGTCGCGGAGCCGGTCGTCGTGGACGGCGAGGTCCAGGTCGCGACGGTCGTGCACCTGACGCTGTCGGTCGACCACCGCCCGGTCGACGGCGTGGTGGCGGCCCGCTTCCTCGCCCGCCTCACCGAGATCGTGGAGAACCCGTTGCAGGCGCTCGTCTGACGGCGACCGTGCCGCGACGGCCCGCACCCCGACCGGGGTGCGGGCCGTCGTCGTCTCGCGCGGCGTCGCGCGACGCACGCCGGGGGCCGCGCACCGGTCGCCGCCGGGACGACGAAGGGCCGCACCCGGCGGGTGCGGCCCTTCGGCGTGGGGGAGGGACTCTCAGAAGCCGCCGCCGTGGCGTGCGGCGAGCGCCAGCACCTCGTCGAGCAGGGCGTCGTCCCACAGGCCGGCGAGCAGGAGCAGGTCGGGGAGCGTGAAGCGGTCCCGCATCAGGGGCAGCGAGCGCAGGACCCACCGCACCTCGTCCTCGCCCACGGCGGGCGTGAGCTCGGAGAACCGCGTCGGCGCGCCCCAGGCCCGCAGCACGTCCGCCGGGACGGCCGGGTCGGCCGTGAGCCCGCGCAGGGTCGCGCGGTGCTCGTCCCAGGCGTCGACGGCGGCGCGCGCCGCGTCCTGCCGCTCGGCCCAGAGCGCGAGCTTGCGCTCCACGGCGGTCCAGCACTCGGCGCCCACGCGCCCGCTCGGGTCGACGACGGCCCACGTGGCCGCGACGCGCTCGCGCAGGTCGGTCGGCGGGGAGAGCACCGCGGTCTCCAGCGCGGCGCGGTCGAGCCGGTCGAGCGCCACCTGCCACAGGCTCGCCGCGACGACCGTCGCGACGCCGACCTGGGCGCCGTGGAGGTCGTGCGGCTCGTCGCGCGCCATGGCCGCCATGTCGAGGAGGTGGCTCATGAGGTGCTCGGAGCCCGAGAGGGGCGCGGTCGTGCCGCAGACCCCGATCGACAGGCCACCCACGGTGAGCGCGTCGACGAGCGCGGAGAGCGCCTCGGGGGACCCGGCCGGGTGGGCGCGCAGCCGGGCGACCGCCTCCTGCACGGGCCGGAACACCTCGGGGTCGTACCCGGCGTCCATGCCGAACGCGCCGGCCAGGTACCAGTCGGCCGGCGCGGTCCAGGTCGCGGCCGCGTCGCCGACGCCGGAGCGGGTGAGGTGCGGGGGCGCGGCGGCGAGCACGTCGTGGTCGACGAGCAGCGCGGCGGGCCAGGCCGTCGGGGCGGTCCGCTTGGCGCCGTTGCGCACGAGCACGGACAGCGCGTCGGAGTAGCCGTTGACGGACGCCGCGCACTGGACGACCACGAGGCGCGCCCCGGTCGCGGCGACGACCGCCTTCGCGAGGTCGGTGACCGTGCCGCCGCCCGTCGCGACGACGACGTCGTAGCCCTGGCAGCCGATCGTCGCGGCGTCGACGGTGTCCTCGTCGAGCACGACGCCGTGCGCCGTGCGGCGGACGAGGGTGTCGTCGACGAACGTCGTCCCGGCCCGCGGGGACGTCGCGAGCCGGAGCACGGTCGCGACCACGTCCCTCCCGTCGTGCACGATCCGCGCGCCGTCGTGGAGCACCGTGACGCGGCGCGCGTCGAGCCGGCGCAGGACGTCGGGCAGCGCGTCGAGCGCGCCGGGCGCCGAGACGACGTCCTGCAGGGGGAGCGCGCGGAAGGCGGCCGGCAGCGCGGTGGCCTCGCTCGGCGTCGTCGTCATGCCCGCACCTCCCGCCGGGCCACGTCCCACAGGTGGCCTGCGGGCTGGAGCAGGTCGTCGACGCGCTCGAGCAGCAGCGTCGGTGCCTGCGCCGCGGGCGTGCGCAGCGCGGTCGCACGGTCGGTCTCGCCCGTCAGGACGAGCGCGGACGTCATGCCCGTCGCGCGCGCGAACGCGACGTCCGTGCTGAGGCGGTCGCCCACCATGACGGTCGTCGCGGGGTCCAGCCCGGTCTCGGCCGCGATGATCTCCAGGAACGCCGGGTCGGGCTTGCCGAAGACCGCCTCGCACGCGACGCCGGTCGCGGCGGTGATCGCGGCGACGACCGACGCGCAGTCGGGCTCGCCGCGGCCGCCCGGGAACGGGCAGAACCGGTCGGGGTTCGTCGCGACGAAGCGCGCGCGGCCGTGGACGAACAGCGTGTCGAACGCGACCTGGAGCTTGCGGTAGTCGAACGAGCGGTCGTACGACGCGACGACGAGGTCGATCTTCTCGGGGTCGTCGCTGATCGTGCAGCCCTCGGCGACGAGCGCGTCGACGAGCGGCTGCTCGGAGATCGGGAAGACCGTGGCGCCGGGGGCGTGCGCGCGCACCCACGCCACGGTCGCGACGAGGCTCGTGTAGACGTCCTCGTGGCTCGTCGGGATGCCGAGTCGCGTGAGCTTGTCGGCGTAGTCCTGCGGGCTGCGCGTGGGGTTGTTGCTCACGAAGAGCACGCGCGCGCTCTGCGCGCGGAGCGTCGAGACGAGCTCCGCGGCGCCGGGCAGGAGGTCGGTGCCGAGGTAGATCGTGCCGTCGAGGTCGAACAGGTAGGTGTCGAAGTGGCGGCGCGCCGCGCGTCCTGGCGCCTCGCGGCGTGTCGTGGAGGTCAGAGGCATGGTGCTCCTCGTCGAGCCGGTCGGGCGGGCAGCACTGCACCGCTCCATACCGCATAGGGTGTGTACAGACGTGTCTGTACAACCTTCGCCCGAGGGGTGTCCCCTGTCAAGCAGCCGGGCCCGTCGTGGGCCCGTCGCGGGTGCGGCGCGGCGTCAGCGGCGGTCGGCCGCGAGCAGGTCGAGGTAGCGGGCCCGCACGGCGAGCACGTCACGCAGCTGCGTCTCGATGCCGTCCACGAACTCCTCGCGGTACACGGCGTCGACCTGGACGGAGATGGCGTAGTACAGGCCGGTGAACGTCGCGATCGCGACCGAGACGCGCACGAGCGTCTGCGTGACCACGAGGTCCGCGCCCCCGACACCGCCCCCGCCGGCGAGCGAGAGCGTCCGCCGCCACGTGCCGCCGTCGACGTCCCACAGGGCCATGACCTCGGGCGTGACGGTGAGCGTCCCGAGGGCCATGAAGAACACGCCCATGCCGAGGCTCACCACGAGGACCTGCAGGAGCTGGCTCGTGGCGATCATCGTCGCGAGGTTCGCCGTCTGCCCGCGGCTGAACCGGGCCGCCCGCTCGCGCCCAGGCACGTCCCCCGCCGACCCGGCGAGCGCCGCGCGGGCCTCGGCCGGGGAACGCAGGCCGACGAACAGCACGACGAGCAGCGCGAAGAACGCGCCGAGGACGACGTCGGCGACGCCGTGCGTGCGGTCGAACACCTGCCAGACCTCGGCGTTGTAGAACAGCACGAGCGAGAACACGAGCAGCAGGGGCAGGAGCCGCACGAGCCGCAGGAGCGCGGCGCCGAGCTCGTCGGTCACGCGCGCGAGCCCCCACCACAGCGACGACAGCACGCCGTACCCGACGACGACGCGCACCACGCCCAGCAGCACGAGGTTCCCGACGGCCGTGAGCAGCGCGTCGCCCCACTGGCCCCCGAAGACGACCGGCAGCAGCGCGGGCACGAGCACGAAGAACGCGAGCTCGGGGACCCCGACGGACTGCGGCAGGGTCGACCACGGGCGCCCGCGCAGCACGTTGAGGCCCGCGTACGCCGCGGCGAGGATCGCGGCGCCGCCGACGAGCGCGAGCGCGTTCGCCCAGGCGGGCCAGCCGGACCGGATCGCGCCGCTCAGCTCGCCGAGCAGCACGACGAGCAGGAACGGCGCCGAGCGCCCGAACACGTCGCGGTCGAGCGAGTGTCCCTCCACGAGGAGCGGGAGCCCGTTGCGGCGGAAGACGCGCTCGCACGCGGCGGCGTCGAGGTGGTCCACCGCGGCGGGTGCGCCGGGTGCCGCGGCCGGGGACGCGTCGTCGGGCACGGTCATGGTCGCCGACCCTAGCGGCCGGGCACCCGCGCCCGGCGCAGGCCCGCCGTGCCCCGCCTCAGCCGAGCTCGGCCGCGAGGCTGCGGCCCGCGACGCGGCCCGAGTACAGGCACCCGCCGAGGAACGTGCCCTCCAGCGCGCGGTGCCCGTGCACCCCGCCGCCGCCGAAGCCCGCCGCCTCGCCCGCGGCCCACAGACCGGGCAGCACGGAGCCGTCGGCGCGCAGCACGCGCGCGGACGTGTCGGTCCACAGCCCGCCGAGCGTCTTGCGCGTGAGCACCGACAGGCGCACGGCGAGCAGCGGGCCGTCCTTCGGCGTCGTGAGCGGGCGCGGGGGCGAGACGCGGATGAGCCGGTCCACGCGGTAGCGGCGGGCCATCGCCGTCGCGACGACCTGCGGGTCCTTGCCGAGCCCGGTGCGGACCTGCTCGTCGCGCAGGCGGACCAGGCGCTCGAGCGACGCCGGGTCCACGTGCCCGCGCGACCCGGGCGTGGCGTCGACGAGCGCGTTCATGCCCGCGGCGAGCTCGGCCGGCGTGTCCGCCCAGACGAACTCGGGCGACCGCTCGGCGAACCGTGCGACCGGGCCGACGGCGCCGGGCAGCACGCGCTGCGCGAGCAGGCGCACGTCCTTGCCGGTGAGGTCGGGGTTCTGCTCGGACCCCGAGAGCGCGAACTCGGTCTCCATGACGGCCTTGTTGAGCACGAACCAGGAGTGGTCGTCGCCGCGCTCGGTGAGGTGCTGCAGCGCGCCGAGCGCGTCGAAGCCGGGGAACAGCGGCGCGGGCAGCCGGTTGCCGTCGGCGTCGAGCCACAGCGAGCTCGGACCGGGCAGGATGCGGATGCCGTGGTCGGTCCACACGGGGGAGTGGTTCGCGATCCCCTCCGGGTAGTGCCACATGCGGTCCTCGTGGACGAGCGCGGCGCCCGCGTCGGCGGCGACGCCGATCATGAGCCCGTCGGTCGAGTCGGGGACGCCGGAGAGCATGCGGGCGGGCAGGTGGCCGGCGGACCGCGGCCAGCGCGAGCGCACGAGCTCGTGGTTCGCGCCGATGCCGCCCGACGTCACGACGACGGCGCTCGCCGCGATCTCGACCTCGCCGACCACGTCGCGCGACGACGGCGCCCCGCGCTCCGCGTCGGACGGCGCGAGGACCTGGGCCCGCACGCCCGTCACCGCGCCGTCGGTCACGACGAGCGACGTGACCCGGTGCCGGAACCGCAGGTCGAGCAGGCCCGCGGACCGGGCGTCGAGCGCGGCGCGCACGAACGGCTCGAGGATCGCCGGCCCGGTGCCCCACGTCACGTGGAACCGCGGGACGGAGTTGCCGTGGGCGCCGGCCGCCGACCCGTCGGCGCCCGAGCGCACCGGGTACCCGCCGCGCTCGGCCCACTGCACGAGCGGGAACCACCGCACGCCCTTGCCGTGCAGCCAGTCGCGCATCTCCCCGGCGGCGAAGTCGACGAACCCGCGCGCCCAGGCGTACCCGTGGCGGTCGGGGCCCTCGCCGCGGTCGGCGCCGGGCGCGAACTGCGCGGACCCGAGCCAGTCGTCGAACGCGAGCTCGGCGGAGTCGGTGACGCCCATGCGCCGCTGCTCGGGCGAGCCGACGAGGAACAGCCCGCCGAACGACCACCACGCCTGGCCGCCGAGGCTCGCGGCCGGCTCCTGGTCGAGCAGGACGACGCGTCGCCCCGCCGCGGTGAGCTCGGTCGCCGCGACGAGCCCCGCGAGGCCGGCGCCCACGACGACGACGTCGGGGCTCTCGACCGGGCCGTGGGTGGAGGAGGAGTCGACCACGCTGTCACTCATGCGCGAACACTAGAGCACGCGGGCGCCGACGGTCACCGCGTCACGTAGACGCGCAGGCTCAGCGCCTCGAGCCCGACGACGTCGCCCGCGCGGGCGGTGCCGTCGCCGTCGACGTGCGCGCGGTCGCCGGGGTGCTCCCAGTCCGAGTCCCACACGAGCTCCCACACCTCCGGGCCGCCGCCCGCGGTGGCGCGGACCCCCGGCAGGGTGACGTCGACCGGGTCGAGCGACCCCGCGAGCACCACGAGCACGTCCGCGTCGCCCGGCGACGGCGCGGTGCGCAGCATCTGGAGCGTGCGGACCGCGGGGTCGTGCCACGTCGCGTGGTCGAGGAGCTCGCCGTCGGCGTCGAACCACACGAGGTCCGGCACCCCGACCGCCGCGTCGCCGCCCGCGTCCCCGGCGGCGGGCCGCGGGCGCCCCGTGAAGAACGCGTCCGCACGCAGCGCCGGGTGCTCGCGCCGCAGCGCGAGGAGGTGGCGCGCCGTCGCGAGCAGGTCCTTGCGCCACGGCGCGAGGTCCCACGACACCCACGACGTCTCGTCGTCCTGCACGTAGGCGTTGTTGTTGCCCCGCTGCGTGCGCCCCATCTCGTCGCCCGCGGTGATCATCGGGGTGCCTGCGGCGAGCAGCAGCGTCGCGAGGAGGTTGCGGATCGACCGGCGCCGCAGCGGCGCGATCTCCACCCCGAGCCCGTCGATCCCGTCGGCCGTCGCGTCCGGCGTCGCGACGGGCCCCTCGAGCCCGTGGTTCCACGAGCGGTTGTCGTCGGTGCCGTCGCGGTTGCCCTCGCCGTTCGCGAGGTTGTGCTTGTGGTCGTACGCGACGAGGTCGGCGAGCGTGAACCCGTCGTGCGCGGTCACGTAGCTCACGGACGCGACGGGCCCGCGCACGAGCGGCGGGTCGGAGTGGCCGAACAGGTCCGCCGAGCCCGCGAGCCGCGTCGCGAGGTCGCGCACGCCGTGGCCCGGGCGCCCGTGCGACGCCTCGCGCGCGTCCGCGAGCCAGAACTGGCGCACGGCGTCGCGGAACCGGTCGTTCCACTCCGCCATGGGCGGCGGGAACTGGCCCGTGCGCCACCCGCCCGGCCCGACGTCCCACGGCTCCGCGACGAGCTTGAGCCCGCACAGCACCGGGTCCGTCTGGAGCGCGACGAGGAACGGGTGGTCCGGGTCGAAGCCGCTCGACCCGCGCCCGAGCGTCACCGCGAGGTCGAACCGGAACCCGTCGACGCCGACGACCTGCGCCCAGTGGCGCAGCGAGTCGAGCGCGGCGCGCACGACGGCGGGCCGGCGGAAGTCGAGCGAGTTGCCCGTCCCGGTGACGTCCGCGAGCCGCGCCGGCGTGGCGCCGTCGTGCAGGTAGTACCCGGCGTTGTCCAGCCCGCGCCACGACAGGTGGTAGCCGTCCGCGCCGCCCTCGCACGTGTGGTTGTGCACGACGTCGAGCAGCACCTCGATCCCGGCCTCGTGCAGCAGGTGCACCATGCCCCGCACCTCGTCGAGCACGGCGCCCGGGCCGGCCTCCTGCGCGGCGCGCGTCGCGTACGCCGCGTGGGGCGCGAAGAACCCGAGCGTCGAGTAGCCCCAGTAGTTCGTGCGGCCGGACGCGAGCAGGTGCGGCTCCGGCACGTTCGCGTGCACGGGCAGCAGCTCGAGCGTCGTGACGCCGAGCGACCGCAGGTGCTCGACGGTCACCGGGTGCGCGACGCCCGCGTACGTGCCGCGCAGGTGCTCGGGCAGCGCCTCCAGGCGCTGCGTGAGGCCGCGCACGTGCGCCTCGTAGATCACGGTGTCGCGCCACGGCACGCGCGGCCGCGGCGCGAGGGGCCCGGTCGGCTCGGCGACGACCACGGAGTGCGGCACGAACGGCAGCGAGTCGCGCGCGTCGGGCGGGCCGTACGGGTCGTCGCCCACCTGCCCGCGGATCGCCGGGTCGTCGACGAGCTCGCCGACGAGGCCGCGCGCGTACGGGTCGACGAGCAGCTTCGCGGGGTTGTGCCGCAGCCCCGCGGCGGGCTCCCACGGGCCGTGCACGCGGAACCCGTACCGCTGCCCGGGACGCACCCCGGGGACGTGCGCGCGCCACACGCCGAAGGCCGGTCCCGCGAGCGGCACGCGCCGCTCGCGGTAGCGCGCCGGGTCGTGGGCGGGCCGCGCGGCGTCGACCACGTCCACGAGGCACAGCTCGACGGCGCTCGCGTGCGACGCGAGGACCGCGACGTCCACGCCGTCGCCCACGACGTGCACGCCGAGCGGCGGCACGGGGGCGTGCCGGTCGACGGGTCCGGGCGCGACCGGGGGCGCGGCGGGGGCGGGGGACGGGTCGGGGGACGGCGCGTGCACGCGTCCATTGTGGCGGGTGTCACCGGTCCGGCCGGTCGCCCGCCGGTAGGCTTCCCCGAGCGGGCCGGGAACCTCTCCGGCCGACCGCCCAGCGCACAGGGAGAGCAGCCGATGCGGATCGTCGTCGCCGTGAAGTACGTCCCGGACATCCACGCGGACCGGGGCTTCGAGGACGGGCGCGTCGTGCGCCGGGCCGACGAGGGCACGCTCAACGAGCTCGACGAGAACGCGGTCGAGGCCGCGCTGCGCCTCAAGGAGGCGCTGCCGGAGGACGAGCGCGAGACCAGCGAGGTCGTCGTGCTCACGGTGGCCGGGCCGGACGCCGACGGCGCCGTGCGCCGCGCGTACCAGCTCGGCGCGGACCGCGGCGTGCGCGTGAGCGACGACGCGATCGCGGGCTCCGACTACTTCGGCACCGCGCGCGTGCTCGCCGCCGCGGTGCGCCGCCTCGCGGACGAGGCCCCGGTGGACGTCGTCGTGACGGGCATGGCCGCGCTCGACGGCCTGGGCTCCGTCGTCCCGGCGCTCCTGTCCGCCGAGCTCGACCTCCCGCAGCTCACGCTCGCCGGGAGGCTCGAGGTCGAGGGCGGACCGGGAGCGCGCACCGCGCGCGTCACGCGCGAGCTCGACGGCGTCGAGGAGGTCCTCGAGGCGCCGCTGCCCGCCGTCGTGTCGGTCACCGACCACGCGAACGACCCGCGCATGCCCAACTTCAAGCTCATCATGGCGGCGCGCACGCGCCCCGTGGAGGCGTGGAGCCTCGCCGACCTCGGCGTCGACGCCGCGCTCGTCGGCGACGCCGGCGCGCGCACGCGCGTGCTCGACGCGTCGCCGCGACCCCCGCGCCCCGACGCCGAGATCGTCGTCGACAAGGGCGAGGGCGGGCGCGCCCTGGCCGAGTTCCTCATCCGCAACGACCTGGTCTGAGAGGCGTCCGCACATGAGCACCCCCGGGACCCGCACCGTCCTCGTCCTCCTCGACTCCGCCGCGACCGAGCTGCGCTCGCCCGTCCTGGAGCTCCTCACGATCGGCCGCGCCCTCGGCCGGGTGGAGGCCGTCGCGCTCGAGGCGCCGAGCGTCGGCGTGCTCGCCCAGCTCGGAGCGCACGGCGTCGCGCTCGTGCGCCAGGCCGAGCCGTCGTCGGGCGGGGAGGTCGTCACGGGCGACGCGCTGCACCTGACCCCCGTCGTGGCCGAGGTCCTCGCCGCGGCCGCGCGCGCGTCGCACGCCGACGCCGTCCTGCTGACGTCGTCGTTCCCGAACAAGGAGGCCGCGGCGCGGCTCGCGTTCCTCACCGAGGCGGGACTCGTCGTCGACGCCTCCGCGCTGCACGACGACGGCACGCACCTCGTCGCGGACAAGCGCGTGTTCGCCGGGTCCTGGGACGTGCGCAGCGAGATCCTCACCGACCCGGCCGTGCTCACGCTGCGCGCCAACTCCGTCGCGCCGCAGCCCGCGGACGCCGCGGTCGCGACGGAGGTCGAGGCGCTGCGCGTCGAGCTCTCGCCCGCCGCGACGGCCGCGCGCGTCGTGTCCCGGACGGTCGACGAGTCCGCGGGGGCGGGGCGCCCCGCGCTCGGCGAGGCCGCGATCGTCGTCGCGGGCGGGCGCGGCACGAACGGCGACTTCGGGCCGGTCGTCGAGCTCGCCGACGCGCTCGGCGCCGCCGTGGGCGCGACGCGCGACGCCGTCTACGAGGGCTGGCACGACCAGTTCGTCGGCCAGACGGGCGTCACGGTCGCGCCGCGCCTGTACATCGGCGCGGGCATCTCGGGTGCGCCGCACCACCGCGGCGGCATGCAGGCGTCGCAGGTGATCGTCGCGGTGAACAACGACCCCGAGTGCCCGCTGTTCGAGATCTCGGACTTCGCGGTCGTCGGCGACCTCGCCGACGTGCTGCCCCAGGCCGCCGAGGTGCTGCGCGAGCACCGGGCGTCGCAGGGGTAGCCGAGAGTTCACCCGCCGTCCTCCGGGCGGTGGTCGACCGGTCACCGACCGTTCCTAGCGTCGGGTCGGCTCCCCGTGACGGGGAGTCCCCCCGACCCGTGGAGACGACCGATGACGATCACGCCCGCCCCCGAGCACCGCTCCCTGCTCGCCGTCGCGCCGTACGCGCGCGGCAAGCGCAGCCCCGTGACCTGCCGGCTGAAGTGCGCGGACGCGTGCTCCCACCCCGTGCCGAACGAGAGCGCCAACGGGACGTTCCGCGACGTCGTCGCCGGCGCGCTGTCGCGCCGCGCACTGCTCGGCGGGCTCGCGGTCGGTGCCGCGGCCGTCGTGCTCGGCGCGCAGACGGTCGCCGCGCCGCCCGCCGCCGCCGCCGAGGGCGTCGCGGCGCACGGCGGCCACGGCGGCGGCCGCCCGCCGAAGGGTCTCGCGTTCGGCGCGATCCCGCCCCAGCCCGCGACGCGCGACGCGCTCGTCGTGCCGGACGGCTACCGCTGGCGCCCGGTGATCCGCTGGGGCGACCCGATCCTGCCCGGCGGGGCGCCGTTCGACGCCTCCCGCCAGACCCCGGAGCAGCAGGCGCGGCAGTTCGGCTACAACAACGACTACCTCGACGTCCTGCCGTTCGAGCGCGCGCACGCCGTCGCGGCCGCCCGGGGCAAGGGCGCGGGGCCGGGGCGCGGCACGCGCGGGCTGCTCGTCGCGAACCACGAGTACACCAACCCCGCGATCATGTTCGACGACTCCTACGACGCCCCGACCCGCCGCGCGATCGAGCGCGCCGCGCACGGCATGTCCGTCGTCGAGGTGCGCCGCCGCCGCACGGGGACGCCGTGGGACCACGTGTCGGACAGCCCGTACAACCGTCGCGTGCATCTCGGGACCGAGTTCCGCCTCACCGGTCCCGTCGCGGGCTCGGACCTCGTGAGGACCGTCGCCGACCCGTCGGGGACGCGCGTGCTCGGCACGCTCAACAACTGCGCCGGCGGCACGACCCCGTGGGGCACGGTGCTCTCGGGCGAGGAGAACTTCCACGGCTACTTCCGCACGTCGGGCACGGGCCACGACGCGCGCTACGGCCTCCGCGACGCCGCGACGGGGTACGGCTGGGAGCTCGACGACCCGCGGTTCGACGCCCGCACCCCCGGGTACGAGAACGAGCCGAACCGGTTCGGCTGGATCGTCGAGATCGACCCGTACGCCCCCGACGAGCCGCCCGTGAAGCACACGGCGCTCGGCCGGTTCAAGCACGAGGGCGCGAACGTCGTCCTCTCGCGCCGCGGGCACGCGGTCGCGTACATGGGCGACGACGAGCGCTTCGACTACGTCTACAAGTTCGTCTCGTCGCGCACGATGCGGCCGGGGAACGGCGAGGGCGCGCGGCGCCACAACAAGACGCTGCTCACCGAGGGCTCCCTCTACGTCGCGCGCTTCACCGGGGACTCGCCCGCAGCCGAGATCGACGGCTCGGGCGCGCTCCCGTCCGACGGCGCGTTCGACGGCAGTGGCGAGTGGCTGCCGCTCGTCGTCGACGGCCGCAGCGCGGTCGAGGGCATGAGCGTCGAGGAGGTGCTCGTGTACACGCGCGTCGCGGCCGACCGGGTCGGCGCGACGAAGATGGACCGCCCCGAGGACGTCGAGCCCAACCCCGTCACGGGTCGCGTGTACGTCGCGTGCACGAACAACACGTCGCGCGGCGCGGACGGCGCCGAGGGCGCGACGGAGCCGAACCCGCGCACGACCAACCGCGACGGGCACGTTGTCGAGATCGTCGAGGACCGCGACGACGCCGCGTCGCTGACGTTCCGGTGGAACCTGCTCCTCGTCGCGGGCGACCCGTCCGCGAACGCGTCCACGTACTTCGCGGGCTACCCCCGGGAGAAGGTCTCGCCGATCTCGTGCCCGGACAACCTCGCGTTCGACGCCGAGGGGAACCTGTGGATCTCGACCGACGGCCAGCCGAGCACGATCCAGCGGTGCGACGGGCTGTTCAAGGTCACGCTCGACGGCCGCGAGCGCGGGCGCGTCGAGCAGTTCCTCTCCGTGCCGCGAGGCGCCGAGACGTGCGGGCCGGTCGTCGACTCCGCGGACCGCATGGTCTACGTGGCGGTCCAGCACCCGGGGGAGGACGGCACGTTCGACGCGCAGGACTCGTACTTCCCCGACTACCTCACGCCGGGCGCGCCCGTCCCGCCGGGAGCGTTTGCCGGCCCCCGGCCCGCGGTGGTCCAGGTGTGGCGCGACTGACGCACCGCACGCGAGGGGCCCGGCACCGCGACGGCGCCGGGCCCTCGCCGTCGGCTACAGGCCCAGGCGCTCGAGCCATGCGACGGCCGCGACGCCCTGGGCGCGCTGGAACGCGCGCAGCCGCGGGATCGTCGGCACGGCGGGCTTGCGCGCGGAGTGCAGGAAGTACCCGGCGATGCCCGCGACGACCGAGCGCAGGTCCGCGGGGTGCACGTCGCGCCCCAGGGGGTGCGCCGCGAAGGTCGAGGCCGCCCACGCCCCGCCGCGCGCCCGGCGCGCCGCGTCGGCGCTCACCGTGACGGGCTCGCTGACGCCCGCGACGCCCTGCATGACGACGCTCGGCAGGAGCATCGCGAGGTCCAGCCACGCCGCGCCGCGCGACGCGTAGGGCCAGTCCACGAGGTAGACCTTCTCGGGCGTGAGGAGCACGTTGTCCGCGCGCAGGTCCCCGTGCACGAACGACTCGCCCTCGCACGCGACGAGCGCGCCGCGCTCCGCCTCCGCGAGGTCGTCGAGGTGCGCGGCCGCCCACGGCACGACCTCCGCGAGCCGGGGGTCGGGGTCGTCCCGCAGCGCGCGCCACCCGGTGGCCATGTCGGCGAAGTCGGGGCCGGTCGGCGGCAGCCGCATCGCGCGGGCGCCGGGCACCGCCGCGACGCTCACGAGCGTCGCGAGCACGCGGTCCAGCTCGTCGGGGTCCCAGGGCGTCGTGGGCACGTGCCCGTCGACGACGTCGTAGGCCAGGGCGATCCAGTCGCCGTCCCCGTGGCCCCAGGCGAAGCGCGGGGCGGGGATCGCGCGCGGCAGGCGCGTGGCGACCTTCGCCTCGGCGCGGTGCAGGTCCGCCGCGACGGGCTCGTCGGCGGTGCGGGCGGCCTTGACGAAGAGCCGGCTGCCGTCGTCGAACGTCAGCACGGAGGCGAGGCCGGGGCTGAACCCGGTCGTGACGGACCGCTCCTGCACGACGCGCCCGCCCGCGACCGCCTCGAGCTCGTCGCGCAGCGCGAGCGGCAGGTCCGCCCAGCGCAGGCGGCCGCCGCCCGAGGCGACCGGGACCTCACCGGTGGCCTCGGCGGCGGGCAGTGCGACGTCGTCGGGCATCGAGATGCCACTTCCCCTGTCGGTGGCTGGGACGGTGTGCCGTCGGGCGCGTACCCGCCCGCGGCGAGCGGCGCGACGGCGGTGCGGCGACCGGGAGAGCGCCCGGCGGCGGCCGGGCGCAGACCTCTGACAACCTAGCGCTTCTGCGCGGGATGTCCAGCACGGAACCACGTCCCGGACCGCGGGCGGCGCGGCGGTTCGTAGACTGGGTGACCGTGACCCTCCCATCCGTCCCCGCGGCGGCCGCGTACCTCGACCACGCCGCGACGACGCCCCTGTCGCCCGCGGCGCGCGAGGCGTTCGTCGACGAGCTGTCCCGCACGGGCAACCCGTCGTCGCTGCACGCCGCGGGCCGCGCCGCGCGACGCACCGTCGAGGAGGCGCGCGAGTCCGTCGCCGCGGCGCTCGGCGCGCGCCCGAGCGAGGTCGTGTTCACCGCCGGCGGCACGGAGGCGGACAACCTCGCCGTCAAGGGACTGTTCTGGGGCCGGCGCACGACCGACCCGCGTCGCCGCCGCATCGTCGTCTCCGCGGTGGAGCACCACGCGGTGCTCGACCCGGCGTTCTGGATGGCGGAGCACGCGGGCGCGGAGATCGTGCTGCTGCCCGTCGACGGCGACGGCCGCGTGGACCTCGCGGCCCTGCGCGCCGAGATCGCGGAGCACGCCGACGAGATCGCGCTCGTCTCCGTCATGTGGGCCAACAACGAGGTCGGCACGATCCAGCCCGTCGCCGAGGTCGTGCAGCTCGCGCGCCCCCACGGCATTCCCGTGCACTCCGACGCGGTGCAGGCCGTCGGGCAGGTGCCGGTCGACTTCGCGGCGAGCGGGCTCGACGCGATGACCGTCTCGGGCCACAAGCTCGGCGGCCCCGTCGGCGTCGGCGCGCTCGTCGCGCGCCGCGACGCCCCGCTCACGCCCGTCCTGCACGGCGGCGGCCAGGAGCGCGGCGTGCGCTCGGGCACGCTCGACGCGCCCGCGATCCGCGCGTTCGGCGTCGCGGTCGCCGAGGCCGTCGCGCAGCGCGAGGAGCGCGCCGCGCACGTGGCGGCGCTGCGCGACGCGCTCGTCGCGGGCGTCCGCGAGCGCGTCCCCGGCGCGGTCCTGTCCGGTCCCGAGCCGGCGCCCGCGACCCGCCTCCCCGGCAACGCGCACTTCACGTTCCCCGGGGCCGAGGGCGACTCGCTGCTCTACCTGCTCGACTCCGCGGGCGTGCAGGCCTCGACCGGATCGGCGTGCCAGGCCGGCGTCCCGCAGCCCTCGCACGTGCTGCTCGCGATGGGCGTGCCCGAGCACGACGCGCGCGGCGCGCTGCGGTTCTCCCTCGGGGCGACGTCCACCCCGGACGACGTCGCGCGCCTGCTCGACGCGCTGCCCGCCGCGGTCGAGCGTGCCCGGGCGGCCGGCCTCGCGTCTGCCCCGGCGCGCACCGCCGTGGCGAGCCGGACGGGGGGTGCCGCGTGAGGGTGCTCGCCGCCATGTCGGGCGGCGTCGACTCGGCGGTCGCCGCGGCGCTCGCGGTCGACGCCGGGCACGAGGTCGTCGGCGTGCACATGGCCCTGTCGCGCAACCGCGACCAGTTCCGCACCGGCTCGCGCGGGTGCTGCTCGATCGAGGACGCGGGCGACGCGCGGCGCGCGGCCGACGTGCTCGGCATCCCGTACTACGTGTGGGACCTCTCCGAGCGGTTCGAGGACACCGTCGTCGCGGACTTCCTCGCGGAGTACGAGGCGGGGCGCACGCCCAACCCGTGCGTGCGCTGCAACGAGCACATCAAGTTCGAGGCGCTGCTCGACAAGGCGACCGCGCTCGGGTTCGACGCCGTCGCGACGGGCCACTACGCGCGCGTCGTCACGCGCGACGTCCCGGACCCGTCCGCGCCCGGCGGCACGCGGCCCGTCCGCGAGCTGCACCGCTCGCCCAACACCGCGAAGGACCAGTCCTACGTGCTCGCGGTCATGGGCCCCGAGCGCCTGGCGCGCGCGATCTTCCCCCTCGGTGGCTTCGCGTCCAAGGACGAGGTGCGGGCCGAGGCCGCGCGTCGCGGCCTGTCGGTCTCCGCGAAGCCCGACTCCTACGACATCTGCTTCGTCGCCGACGGCGACACCCAGGGCTTCCTGCGCGAGCGCCTGGGCGCGCGCCCGGGCGAGATCGTCGACGCGGAGGGCGCCGTCCTCGGCGAGCACGACGGCGCGTACGCGTTCACCGTCGGCCAGCGCAAGGGTCTGCGGATCGACCGCCCGGCGCCCGACGGCCGGCCCCGGTACGTCCTCGACGTGCAGCCCGCGCGCAACCGCGTCGTCGTCGGCCCGGCCGAGCTCCTCAGCGTCGACCGCGTCGAGGCGGGCGCGGCCGTGTGGTTCGACGGTGCGCGGCCCGCGCCGGGGGCGTGGGTCGACGCCGAGGTGCAGGTCCGTGCCCACGGCGCCCCGGTCCCCGCGCGCGTGCGCGCCGTCGAGGGCGCCCCGGAGGGACCGGCGCAGGGCATGGAGGTCGCGCTCACGGGTGCGCCGCTGCGCGGTGTCGCGGCCGGCCAGTCCGTCGTCGTCTACGACGGCACGCGCGTGCTCGGCCAGGCGACCGTCGACCGCGCCTACCGCGCCGCCGCGGCGCCGACCGCGACCGGTGCGGGGTGAGCGAGCGCCCGCACGAGCGCGGCCTCGTCGCGCACGCACCAGTGCTCCGCCTCGCGCCCCTCGGCGAACCGCAGCACGTGCATCTCGCGCACGGCGAAGCGGCGCCCCGTGGGCGCGACGCCGCGGAAGAAACCGGTGTGCCGCGCGCTGAGCTCGACGTGCAGCGCCACGAGGTCGCCGTCCGCGACCGCGTGCAGCACCTCGACCCGCTGGTCCTCGAACGCCTCGTCGTACCAGTGCATCGTCGCGAGGAGGGCCTCGGCGCCGCCCTCGCCGCCCGGCGAGGTGTCGTGGTTGCGGAACCCGGGCGCGAGCAGCGCCGCGACGGCGTCGCCGTGGTTCCCGGGGATCGCGCGCGTGTGCACGGCGATCGCCGCGGCCTTGTTCTCGGGCGTGCCCATGTCGGAGTCCTTCCGCCAGGCCGCGCGGCCCCCGGACCCCGGCGGGGTCGCGGCACGGCTCGGTGTACCGGTGTGCTCCTGGAGAGAGGTGGACGGCACGTGGTTCGTGACGACGGGCGGGGCACGACCTCGCGCGGGGGTGCGGCATGACGGCGGTCGGCGGGCTCGGGCCCTGGCCCGGCGGCGAGGGCTCCGACGTCCTCGAGGCCCAGCTCACGGTGCTGGGCGACCTCGCCGAGCTCCCCACGGGCGTGCGCGGCGTGCCGTTCCTCGTGCAGCTCCCGGGCCGCGGCCCGGGCGCGGACGCGACGGGCCGCACCGCGGCGATGCTGCCCGGTCTGCCGGTCGAGCTCGGGCCGCACGGCTGGAAGCTCGCCGACCACCCGGGCGCCGACCTGCGGCGCGCGCAGGGGTACCTGCGCGAGGACGTCGAGGCGCTCGCCATCGCGGCCGCCGGGTACGCCGGGCCGCTCGCCGTCACCGTGACGGGGCCGTGGACGCTCGCCGCCGACGTGTACCTCGCGCGCGGCGACCGCGCCCTGTCCGACGCCGGCGCCGTGCGGGAGGTCGTCGAGGCGCTCGCCGCGGGCGTGGCCGAGCACGTCGCCCAGGTGCGCCGGCAGGTACCGGGCGCGGACGTCGTCGTGCACGTCGACGAGCCGCTCCTCGCGCAGGTCGGGGCGGGCGTGCTGCCCACGTTCTCGGGGTACTCGCGCCTGCGCGCGGTCCCCGGGCCGGACCTCGTGGACGGGCTGCGCCCCGTGCTCGACGCGGCACGCGCGGCGTCGGCCGCCTCGGTCGTGCACCTCGGGTCCGCCTGGGTCGGTGTCGCTCCGGCCGTGCTCGCGGGGGCGGACGCCGTGGGCGTCACGCTCGGCGCGTGGGACGAGCGGCTGTGGGAGACCCTCGCGCGCGCGTCCGAGCGCGGCGTGGGGCTGTGGGCCGCGCTCCCGCCCGCCAGGGTGTCGCAGTGCGCGGGGCCGGCGCTCGGCGAGCTCGCCGACCTCGTGAGCGTCCCGTGGCGCCGCATCGGGCTCCCGCTGCCGGCGCTCGACGCCGTCACGCTCCTCGGCGCACCGCGCCCGGGCGCGGGCACGGGACCGGGCCGGGGGGTGGCCGGCACGCCGGACGAGCACCGCGCGCTGCTGGCGAACCTCGGCCGCGTCGCGGAGGCGCTCGCCGAGCGCGCCCACGCCTGACGCGCGGGCGCGCCGGGGGAGACGTCCGCGCGACCCCGCCGACGCCGTCCTCCCGCTTCCCGCGCACGGCTCGCGGTGCGTACGCTTGTCCTCGCGCGGCGGTCACGACGGCGACGTGCGGACGTGCCGTGCGACGGCACCTCCCACGACGCGGACGTGACCGGGCGCCGACCCACGTCCCCCCACCGCGAAGGACTCCCATGCCCGTCCTGCGAGCCGTGCTGTTCGACCTCGACGGCGTGCTCACGCCGACCGCCGAGATCCACATGCGCGCCTGGGAACGGCTGTTCGCGCCCTACTGCACCGCGCACGGCCTCGCCCCGTACACCGCCGCGGACTACTTCGCGTCGATCGACGGCAAGCCCCGGTACGACGGCGTCGCGACGTTCCTCGTGTCGCGCGGCGTCGAGCTGCCGCGCGGCGAGGCGTCCGACGCCCCGGGCGAGGGCACGGTGTGCGCGCTCGGGAACCGCAAGGACGAGATCGTCAACCGCATGTTCGCCGAGGAGGGCATCGCGCCCTACCCGGGCTCGGTCCGCTTCCTCGACGACGTGACGCGCGCGGGGGCCGCCGTCGCCGTCGTCTCGTCCTCGCGCAACACGCCCGCCGTCCTCGCGGCCGCCGGCCTCGCGGACCGGTTCGCGGTCGTCGTCGACGGGAACGTCGCCGCGCGCGAGCACATCGCGGGCAAGCCCGCGCCCGACACGTACCTGCGCGCGGCCGAGCTCCTCGGGGTGCCCGCCGCGGAGGCGGTCGTCGTCGAGGACGCGCTCTCGGGCGTCCAGGCGGGTGCCGCCGGCGGTTTCGGCCTCGTGCTCGGGGTCGACCGCGGCGTCGGCGCGGCCGCGCTGCACGCGCACGGGGCGGACGTCGTCGTGACCGACCTCGGCGACCTCGACGCGACGGTCCTCGACCGCCCGCGCGTCGCGACGGACGCCGCCGCGGCCGCCCCCACCGAGGGAGGGGACGCGTGATCCGCCGCACCGCCGACGAGCAGGGCACCGTCGACCGCCTGCGCTTCCCGGCCGAGCCGTGGCGGCTCGTCGAGTCGCAGTTCTCCGCCGAGGACCTCGGCGTGACCGAGACGCTGTTCGCCGTCGCGAACGGCTACCTCGGCATGCGCGGCAACGTCGAGGAGGGCCGCGAGTCCCACGCGCACGGGACGTTCATCAACGGGTTCCACGAGACCTGGCCGATCCGGCACGCCGAGGAGGCGTACGGGTTCGCGCGCGTGGGCCAGACCATCGTCAACGTCCCCGACGCGAAGGTGATCCGGCTCTACGTCGACGACGAGCCGCTGCTGCTGCCCGTCGCGGACCTCGTCGACTACGAGCGCTCGCTCGACCTGCGCGACGGCGTCCTGCGGCGCGAGCTCGTGTGGCGCACGCCGTCGGGCAAGCGCGTGCAGATCCGCTCGCAGCGCGTGGTGTCGTTCGTCGAGCGCCACCTCGCGATCATGACCTTCGAGGTCACGATGCTCGACGACGCGGCGCCGGTCGCGATCTCGTCGCAGATCCTCAACCGCCAGGACGGCCAGGACGAGTACCACGTGCGGTCCGCGTCGCTCGGCGAGGGGTTCGACCCGCGCAAGAGCAACCAGTTCACCGGGCGCGTGCTGCAGCCGCAGACGCAGTGGGGCGACGACGAGCGCCTGGTGCTGTCCTACCGGTGCACCAACTCCGGCATGACGCTCGCCGTCGCGGCCGACGACCTGCTCGAGACCGAGAACGACTGGGACGTGCGCACGCAGGTCGACGAGGACCTCGCCAAGCACGTGTTCCGCGTGCAGGCGGAGCCCGGGCGGCCGATCCGGCTCACCAAGCTCGTCGCGTACCACACGTCGCGCGGCGTGCCGTCGCGCGAGCTCGTCGACCGCTGCCGCCGCACGCTCGACCGGGCGCGCGAGACGGGCGTCCAGGCGCAGCTCGACCTGCAGCGCGAGTGGCTCGACGACTTCTGGGCGCGCTCCGACGTCGAGGTGCCCGGCCAGCCCGGCATCCAGCAGGCCGTGCGCTGGAACCTCTTCCAGCTCGCCCAGGCGACGGCGCGCGCGGAGGGCAACGGCGTGCCGGCCAAGGGCCTCACGGGCTCGGGGTACAGCGGGCACTACTTCTGGGACACCGAGATCTACGTCCTGCCGTTCCTCACGTACACGAGCCCGCGGTACGCGCGCAACGCGCTGCGCTTCCGCTACCAGATGCTCGACGCCGCCCGGCGTCGCGCGGCGGAGCTGTCCCAGAAGGGCGCGCTCTTCCCGTGGCGCACGATCAACGGCGAGGAGGCGTCGGCCTACTACGCGGCGGGCACCGCGCAGTACCACATCGACGCCGACGTCAGCTACGCGCTCGTGCAGTACGTGCGCGCGACGGGAGACCGGGACTTCCTGCGCCGCGAGGGCGTCGACATCCTCGTCGAGACCGCCCGCATGTGGGAGGACCTCGGGTTCTGGCGCGCCAACGGCGACGACAACTTCCACATCCACGGCGTGACCGGTCCGGACGAGTACACGACCGTCGTCAACGACAACCTCTTCACGAACGTCATGGCGCGGTTCAACCTGCGCGCCGCGGCGTTCGTGGTGGAGCGCATGAAGGCGGAGCACCCGGAGGACTACGCGCTGCTCGTGGACCGCCTCCAGCTCGGCGCCTACGAGGCCTCGGAGTGGGTGCGCGCGGCCGACCACATGTCGATCCCGTACGCCGAGAACATCGGCATCCACCCGCAGGACTCGCACTTCCTCGAGCGCGAGATCTGGGACCTCGCGCACACGCCCGCGGACAAGCGGCCGCTCCTGCTGCACTACCACCCGCTCGTCATCTACCGCTACCAGGTGCTCAAGCAGGCGGACGTCGTGCTCGCGCTGTTCCTCCAGGGCCAGCACTTCACGCCCGAGGAGAAGCTCGCCGACTTCGAGTACTACGACCCGCTGACCACGGGCGACTCCACCCTCTCGGGCGTCGTGCAGTCGATCGTCGCTGCCGAGGTCGGGTACCACGAGCTCGCGCTCGAGTACTTCATCTCGTCGCTGTTCGTCGATCTCGCCAACCTCCACGCGAACGCCTCCGACGGCGTGCACGTGGCCTCCGCGGGCGGCACGTGGTCGGCGCTCGCGTACGGGTTCGGCGGCATGCGCGACTTCGACGGCGAGCTCTCGTTCGACCCGCGCCTGCCGCAGGGGTGGGAGTCGCTGACGTTCCGCGTCCAGTGGCACGGGTCGCGCCTGCGCGTCACCGTCGAGCCCGACGCGATCGAGCTCGACGCCGAGACGGGCGACGGCGCGCAGGTCACGGTGCGCGGCGAGCAGGTCAAGGTCGTGCCGGGCGAGGTCGCGCGCGTCGCGCTCGACGGTCAGGGGCCCGTGCGCCCGGGCCGCCCGAGCCTGCGCGCGCTGTCCGGCAACCGTCGCGAGGACGGCACGCTCATCACCGCGACGGTGCCGCACTCCTGAGGCCCGCCCCGACGTCGCCGACCAGGTGGTGGCGGGGGGGGGGCCCGCCCCCCCCCGGCCGGGGGCCCCCCGCGGGGCCGGCGGGGGGCGCCCCCCCCGGCGGGGGGGGGGGGGGGGCGCGGGGGGGGGCGGCGGGGGGGGGGGGGGGGGCCCGCGGGGGGGGGCCGCCCCCGCCGCCCCGCCCCCCGCCCGG
>NZ_JAAFAN010000065.1:0-22512 GCF_010287905.1 Cellulosimicrobium composti | reverse complement strand
CCCGCGTGCCCGCCACCCCGCGGGGGGGCGCCCGTCTCTCCGGCCGGCCCGCGGGGGCGCCACGCTCACCACCCCCCGCGGGCGCCGCCCCCGGCCGGGGGGGGCGCCCTCGTCGTTCCCGGGCGGCCGCTCGCGTGCCGCGCACCCGGACGGCCCGGCCCCCACCTCCGGACGGCGACCCCCTTCCGTCGTGAGAGCGCTCCCACTAGGGTGGGGCGCGCCAGCCACGACGTCGAAGGAGACGCTCATGACCCAGCACGGCGACCGCCCCGCACGCCTCGACCCGCCCGCCCCGGAGCCCGGCCCCGCACCCGAGCGGGGCATCGACCGCCGCACCGTGCTCGCCCTGGGCGGCGCGCTCGCACTCGCCGGGCTCACCGCGACGCCCGCCGCGGCGCGGCCGGGCGGCGCACCGCCCGCGCCGGGGCGACCCGGTGGCGGACCGGACCGCGGGAGCGCCGGGTCGGTCGGGCGCGCCCACGACTTCCTCGGGGCAGCCCTCGACGCCTACCCGGAGGTCGGCCCCGGCCCCCGTCTCGCGCAGTCGTACGCCGACCAGCTCGGGCTGTTCTCGACCGCCTTCGTCTACGACAACGCGCTCGCGATCCTCGCGAGCCTCACCGCCGGGCGCCGCTATCTCGACCGGGCGCGCGCGCTCGGCGACGGGCTCGTGTTCGCGCTCGAGCACGACCCCGAGCACGACGACGGCCGGCTGCGCCAGGCGTACAACGTCGGGCCGTACGTCTTCTACGACGGCACGCCCCAGGACCACGGGCTCGTGCTCCCGGACGGCACCGCGAACGTCGGGTGGCAGTTCGGGTTCCTCGGCACCGCGGTGGGCGACATGGCGTGGCCGGGCATCGCCCTGCTGCACCTGCACGCCGTCACGCGCGACCGGCGCTACCTCGACGCCGCCCGCCGGATCGCCGGGTGGGTCGTCGCGAACACGTGGTCGCACGAGCCCCTGGGCGGGTTCTCGTTCGGGGTGGACGGGGCGAACGCCCCGGTCCCCAACGGCTCGACCGAGCACAACATCGACTGCGTCGCGTTCTTCCGGCAGCTCGGCGCGGCCACGCGCGAGCGCCGCTGGACCGAGGCCGCCGCGCACGCGCGCGCGTTCGTCGACCGCATGTGGGAGCCCGACGGCGGCTACTGGTACACGGGCACGAACGACGGCGTCGAGATCAACCGGGACCCGCTCCCGCTCGACCCGCAGACGTGGGGGTGGCTCGCGCTGCGCGACCGCCGGCACGCCCGTGCGCTCGACTGGGCGGACGACACGCTCGCGACGCGCGACGTCGCGGGGGACGGGCTCTCGCAGCTCCCCGCGGGCACCGTCGTGGAGGGCGTGACGTTCTCGAGCGCGAGCCTGACGTCGACGGCGACGTACAACGACCGGCAGGTGCACCCGCAGGGCGTGTGGCTCGAGGGGACGGCGCAGCTCGCGTCGGCGCTCGCGGACCGCGGGGCGCGCGGACGCGGGAGCCGTGACGACCGCCGCCGGGGCCGGCGAGGCTGCGAGCGGCACGACGACCGCGACCGCGCCGAGGGCCTGCTGCGGGAGGTCCGGCTTGCGCAGGACCGCGTCGGGGCGGGCCAGACGATCGGCGGGACGCCCCTTCCGGAGCGGTCGGGCGTCGTGGCGGCGTCGAGCCTCCTCGACTCCGGGTTCGGCTTCGGGTACTTCCCGGTCCAGCACGTCGGCGCGACGTCGTGGTACCTGCTCGCAGCGGCGCGCGCGAACCCGCTGCAGCCGGGCCGGCTCGGCTGACGCGGGGCGTCAGGTGGTGGGGGCGGGGCCGGTCGTCGTCCCCACCACGAGCTCCACGTCGAGCTCGACGGTCGTCGGGGTCTCCCCGGCGAGCTGGCGGATGACGGCCCGCCCGAGCTCGGCGCCCTTGCGCGCGAGCGGCTGGTGGACGGTCGTGAGCACGTCCGGGGCGAGCCACGGCAGGTCGAGCCCGTCGAACCCGGCCACGGAGACGTCGTCGGGCACGCGCAGGCCGAGCTCGCGCGCGGCGAGCAGGGCTCCGGCGGCCAGGAGGTCCGAGTGCGCGATGACGGCGGTGGGCCGGGTGCTCGGATCGGCCGCGACGGTCGCGCCGTCCGCGCCGGGGCGCCCGAGCAGGGCGAGCGTCGCGGAGCGGCCGTGCTCGACGAGCGACGCCTCGGTCTCCCAGCTCGCCACGGGCTCGACGACGTCGCGCACGCCCGCGAGCCGGTTGGCCGTGGGCGTCCGGTCCACCTGCGCGAGCCGTTCGGCGTCGATCGGGCCGCTGCGGTCGGTGGTGTCGAGGGGGAGCGAGACCTCGGCGACGCGCGTGTGCCCGAGGTCGACGAGGTGGCGCACGACGTCGGCCGTGCCCGACCGGTCGCGGATGGCGACGAGCGGCGCGCCCTCGACCTCGCGGCCCTCGCCGACGACCACGGGCACGCCGCGCCGCTGCAGCGCGGCGAGCGTCGCGTCGTCGGTGCCGACGCCCCACACGAGGACGGCGACGTCCATCGCCGCGCTCTCGACGAGCGGGTCGACGGCGCGCGCCGGGTCGTCGGACGGGATGCCGGGGATGAGGAGCACGCCCAGGCCGTTCTCGCCGAGCGTCGAGACGAGACCGTCGAGGACCTGGACGGCGACGGGGTCGCGGAACGCGCGGCGCAGCTGGTCGCCCACGACGACGCCGACGACGCCCGAGCGGCCCGACCGCAGCTGGCGGCCGAGCGGGTTGGGGCCGGTGTACCCGAGCTCCTTCGCGGCGTCGAGCACGCGTGCGCGGGTCTCGGGCGTGATGGGCCCGGCGCCGGAGAACGCGAGCGACGCGGTCGAGACGGACACGCCCGCGAGCTCGGCGACCTTGGCGAGCGTGGGGCGGTGGCCGGACGCGGCGGTCCCGGGCTCCCGGTTGCCGGGGGTGTCGCTCATCACGCTCCCTGCCTCCCGCGCGTGCGGGATTCTCGATTGACGCGCGGCCAGCGTACCCGCACACTGGTGACCATGCCTCGAATCGATTCGAAGCGCTCTCTTCTCCGTCGGATCGAATCGATTCGAGGAGGTGCTGCGCAGTCCTCGCCCGACCCCTCGCACGACGCCCGCGCCCTGGCCAGGGCCCGCTGGGTGCTCCTCGGCGTGTTCGCGCTCAACGGCGTGATGATGTCGAGCTGGCTCGCGCGCATCCCCTCGGTGCGCGACGCGCTCGACCTCACCGCCGCGGACCTCGGCGTCGTCCTCCTCGCGGGGGCCGTCGGCGCCCTCGCCACCGTCACGGCGGCCGGCCCCTTCGTCGCGCGCTTCGGCGGCCGCGTCGCGTTCACCGTGTCGGCGCTGCTGTTCGGCGTCGCGTTCCTGCTGCTCGGCCTCGGGCCCGCGACCGGGTCGGTCGCGCTCCTCGCGGCGGGCATCTTCGTCAACGGGATGGCGTTCGCCCTCGGCAACGTGCCCATGAACGTGGAGAGCGCGGGCATCGAGCGCCGCGTCGGCCGCACGATCCTGCCCCAGTTCCACGCCGCGTTCTCCGTCGGCGCCGTCGTCGGGTCCCTCGTCGGCGCGGCGTGCGCGCACGCCCACGTGCCCGTGCTCGTCCAGTTCGTCGCGACCGGTGCCGTCGCCACGGTGTGGCGCCTCGCCGCGATACCGGCGACCGTGCACGACACGCTCCCGGTCCGGACCCCCGCGCCGCCCGCCCCCGCTCCGGTCGAGTCGCTCGGCGACGCGGTCGTCGACGTCGAGACCGCGGGCCTGCGGTCGCGCCTCGCGCGCCGCGGCGCCCGCCTCGGTGCCGCGCTCTCCGCGTGGCGCGAGCCCCGCACGCTGCTCATCGGCCTCGTCATCCTCTCGGCGGCGCTCTCCGAGGGGTCGGCGAACGACTGGCTGTCGCTCGCCGTCGTCGACGGGTTCGCCCAGACCGAGGCCGTCGGAGCCGTCGTGTTCGGCACGTTCGTCGCCGCGATGACCGTCATGCGCCTCGCCGGCACGCGGCTCATCGACCGCTTCGGGCGCGTCACCGTGCTGCGCGCCTCGGGCGTCGCGTCGATCGCCGGCCTCCTGCTCTTCGGCTTCGCGCCGACCCTCGGGCTCGCGGGCGTCGGCGTCGTGCTGTGGGGGTTCGGCGCGGCGCTCGCGGTGCCCGTCGGGATCGCCGCGGCCTCCGACGAGCCGCTGCGCGCCGCCGGCCGCGTGTCCGTCGTCTCCGCGTTCGCCTCGATGGCCTCGCTCGCCGCGCCCCCGCTGCTCGGGCTCGCCGCCGAGGCCGTGGGCGCCCGCCACGCGCTCGTGCTCATCGTCGGCGCGATGCTCCTCAGCGTCGTCCTCGCGCGTCAGGTCGCGCCGCTGCGCGCCGCGGCACCCGCGTCCGGGGCGTCGCGCCCCGGCCCGACCGCGGGGGACGTGACGCCGGACGGGGTGGAGGATGGTCCGGTGACCGACGCGCCCCGCCCCCGCCGGCCGCGCCGGCCCCGGACCGCCCGCGCCGGGTCGTCCGCCACCCGCCACCGTGCCGCGGCACGGCGCCCCCGAACCCGCCCGTCGCACCGCCGCGAGGAGACCTCCGCATGACCGCCCGCACCGACCGCCGCGCCGTCGCCCTGGCCACCTGGGCCGTGTTCGCGGTCTTCTTCCTCAACGGCTTCAACTTCGCGACCTGGGCGTCGCGCCTGCCCGCCGTGCGCGACTCGCTCGGGTTCACCGAGGCGCAGATGGGCCTGCTGCTGCTCTTCATGGCCGTCGGGTCGCTGCTCGCGCTCCCGCTCTCGGGCATGGTCGTGCAGCGCCTCGGCGCCTCGAAGGCCGTGACGCTGTTCGCGGTCGCGAACGTCGTCGGCCTCGTCACCGCCGTCACCGGCGTCGCGACCGGCGAGGACCTCGTCGTGCGCGTCGGGCTCTTCCTCGCGGGCGTCGGCACCGGGGTGTGGGACGCCGCGATGAACCTCGAGGGGGCCGCCGTCGAGCAGCGCCTCGGCAAGGCGATCATGCCGCGCTTCCACGCCGGCTTCTCCTTCGGCACGATGGCGGGCGCGGGCGTCGGCGCCGTCATGGCCGGGCTGCACGTCCCGGTCCAGGCCCACCTCACGGGCGCCGTCGTGCTCAGCCTCGTCGGCGTCCTGTGGTCCGTCCGGTTCTTCCTCCCCGCCGGGAAGGTCGACGACGCCCCCGAGGCGGCCGTCGAGACCGCGCAGGACGCCGCGGGCGCCGACCCGGCCGCCGCGGCCGGCAGCGGCGCGCCCCGCACCGCGGGCCAGGAGGCGCGCGGCGCGCTGAGCGCCTGGACCGAGCCGCGGACCCTGCTCATCGGCCTCGTCGTGCTCGCCGCCGCGCTCACCGAGGGCGCCGCGAACGACTGGGTGAGCCTCGCCGTCGTGGACGGCTTCGAGACGTCCGACGCCATGGGCGCGGTCGGGCTCGCCGTCTTCCTCACGGCGATGACGGGCATGCGCCTGCTCGGCACCGGGCTCCTCGACCGCTACGGCCGCGTCGTCGTGCTGCGGCTCTCCGCCGCGCTCGCACTCGTGGGCCTCCTGCTGTTCACGCTCGCACCGAGCATCTGGCTCGCGCTGCTGGGCGTCGTCGCGTGGGGCCTGGGGGCCGCGCTCGGGTTCCCGGTCGGGATGAGCGCCGCGTCCGACGACCCGGCCCGCGCCGCGGTGCGCGTGAGCGTCGTCGCGACGATCGGGTACTCGGCGTTCTTCATGGGGCCGCCCCTCATCGGCTTCCTCGCCGAGCACGTCGGCTACCGCGGCGCGCTGCTCGTCATCGCGGTGCCGGTCCTCGTCGGACTGCTCGTGGTGGGCGCGACGCGCCCGCTCCCGACGGCCGCGGGGTCGGCCGGCCGGCAGGCCGCGCGGAGCTCCCAGGAGACCCCCGGCCGCTGACGCGCCCGCGCGCGAACTACGCTGGGTCGGTGACCTGTGAACCCGCCGCCCCCGTCGACCGCGACCGCCCCGAGATCGCCGGGACGGCTCCCGGACTGCTCCCCGAGGCCGTCGGCACGCCCGCGCTCGCCGAGCTGACGACGCTGCGCGTGGGCGGGCCCGTCGACCGCTACGTCGAGGCGCACAGCGAGGCGGAGCTCGTCGAGACCGTGCGCGCCGCGGACGACGCGGGGGAGCCGCTGCTCGTCATCGGCGGCGGGTCGAACCTGCTCGTCGGCGACGCCGGGTTCGGCGGGGTCGTCGTGCGCGACCTGCGGCGCGGCATCACCGTCGACGCGGAGGACTCGTGCGGCGGCGCGAGCTTCCACGCGCCCGCCGGGCAGGACTGGGACGAGCTCGTGGCGCGCGCCGTCGCGGAGGAGTGGGTGGGCGTCGAGGCGCTCTCCGGCATCCCCGGGACCGTCGGCGCCGCGCCCGTGCAGAACATCGGCGCGTACGGGCAGGAGGTGTCGGGCGTCGTGTCGACCGTGCGCGTGTGGGACCGGGCGCGCTCGCGCGTGCGGACCCTCGCGGTCGGCGAGCTCGCGTTCGGGTACCGGACGTCGCTGCTCAAGCGGAGCATGCACGCGGCGGGGGAGAGCGGCGGGGACGGCGAGACGGGCGGCCCCTGGTACCCGACGCCCCGGTACGTCGTGCTCGACGTCGGCTTCCAGGCGCGGCTCGGGTCGCTCTCCGCGCCGGTCGCGTACCCCGAGCTCGCGCGGACGCTCGGCGTGCAGGTGGGCGACCGCGCCCCGAGCGCCGACGTGCGCGACGCCGTGCTCGCGCTGCGCGCGCGCAAGGGCATGCTGCTCGACGGCGTCGGGCCGGACGTCGCGACGGCGGACGGCGACGGGACCACCGGCCCGGACCACGACCGCTGGAGCGCCGGGTCGTTCTTCACCAACCCGGTCGTGCCTGCCGACCAGGCGGACCTCCTCCCGGCGGACGCGCCGCGCTACCCGGTGCGGACGGCGACGCCGAGCCGGACGACCGGGCCGAGCCTCGGGGAGATCGACCCGACGCTCGTGAAGACGTCGGCGGCGTGGCTCATCGAGCGCGCCGGGTTCGCCCGCGGCTTCGGCGTGCACGGGCCCGCGAGCCCCGCCCGCCTGTCCACGAAGCACACGCTCGCGCTGACGAACCGCGGCGGCGCGAGCGCGGAGGACCTCGTCGAGCTCGCGCGCGCGGTGCGCGACGGCGTCGCGGAGACGTTCGGCGTGGAGCTCGTCCCCGAGCCGGTGCTCGTCGGCGTCTCCCTCTGACGCCCCCGGCGGGTCGCGGTCAGTAGACGAGGACCGTGGTGCCCGGGTCGGCGTGCCAGGAGTCCCAGAGCCAGTTCATCGCGGAGTTCGCCACGCGCACGCACCCGTGCGACGCGGGCCACGGCGGGATCGAGCCGGAGCCGTGCACGGCGATGCCGCCCGTGAAGAACTTCGGGCGCCACATGTCGCCGAGCTCGAGGCTCGAGGAGTGGTTGCCGTCGACCTGCCGGCCCACGTGGAACGTGCCGCGCGGCGTGGTCGCGCGGTAGGTGCGGCCCTTCGCCTCGTACGACTCGCCGTTCCCGGACGACGCGTTGACGACCGTGACGACGCGGCCGTCCTCGACGGCGAGGAGGAGCTGGCGGTCGAGGTCGATCTCGACGACCTTGCCGGAGCCGCTGCGCGGCTGCGGCGCGACGCCCTGGTCGAGCGCGGCCTGCGTCGCCGGGCCGACGACGCCGTCGCGCGAGAGGCCGGCGGCCTTCTGCAGCGCCCACACGGCCTGCTGCGTCCCCGGGCCGAAGTCGCCGTCGGGCGCGCCGATGAAGTAGCCGAGGTCGGCGAGGCGCTGCTGGAGCGCGACGACGCGCTCGCCCGTCGCGCCCCGGGCGAGCTCCGCGGGCTCCTCCGGGGCCGGCGGGGGATCGGGCGTCGGCTCGGGCGCGGGCGGCGGTGTGCTCGGCTCGGGGTCCGGCGTGGGCTCGGGCGTCTCGGTCTCGGCGGGGGAGGGCTCGGGCTCGGTGGTCGGCTCGGCGCTCGGCCCGGTGGTCGTCGGCTCCGGGTCCGGCGTCGTGGGCGCGTCGGCGGTCGCTGACGGCGTCCGCCCGGGCTCGAGGTCGGGCAGCCCGGCCTGGCACCCGGCGAGCGCGAGCGCTGCGACGAGCGCGGGCACGACGGCGCGCGCGAGGACTCCAGGGTTGCGCCCTCCCCGGCGCGGCAACCGCGCCGCCTCGACCCGGTTCCCCGACGTGCCGGTCGTCGCTCCGTGCTCCACGTTCTCCCCCTCCGTGTCCCGCGGTACGCGCCGCGGAGGTCCATCATGCGCCGTGCCGGGCCCCGGGACGGTGCGGTTCCGCGATCGGCGGCGGATCGTGACCCTGTCGTGACGCACGGGCGGCCTCGTGCCCTCGTCGCGCGCGCACTCGTCATCCGTGCCGTCCTCTCGCGCGGCGTCGGGTGCGCGGCTCGGCACCGGTCCGGGGCCTCCCGCGGTGCGGCTCAGCGCCGGCCCGGGTCGTCCGGGGGCGCGTCGAGCAGGGCGGCGCGCACGACGTCGAGGATCGCCTCGTCCGCCAGGCCCGCCTCGCGTCCCGCGCGGACGACCTCGTGCGCGGCGTGGCGTGCGGCGACGTCCGCGGGGGAGACGCCGTCGGCGACGACGGTGCCTGCGCGGCGGCGGCTCGTGACGACGCCGGACGCCTCGAGCTCGCGGTACGCGCGCGCGACGGTCCCGGGCGCGAGGCCGAGGTCGGTCGCGAGGGCGCGGATCGTCGGGAGCCTGTCGCCCACGCGCAGCCGCCCCGCGGCGACGTGCGCGATGACCTGGCTCCGGATCTGCTCGTACGGCGCGACCCCGGAGCGCAGGTCGATCTCGACGCGGAGCTCAGGCGACGGCACGGCCGCCTCCCGCCGCGTCGGGCGCGGCACCGGCCTCCTCGACCGACGCGTCCGGGTCCGGCGCGGGGCGGACGACGACCGCGACGGCCGCCACGGCGAGCACGACCGCGACGACGACGAGGACCACGGCACCGGGGTAGCCCGCGCGCGCCGCGGCGTTCGCGCCGACGCCGAGCGTCCCGGCGGCCGTGAGGCCGAGCGCGAGCTGCGTGCCGCGCAGGACCCGGTGCGCGGACGCGCGGCGCAGGCCCATGTCCCAGGCGGCGTCGACCTGCGCGACGGCGGGGCGTCGCGCGACGAGGCGCAGCACGCCCTCGGCGCCCGCGACGAGCAGCACCGCGGCGAGCGCGAGCCACGTGCCGTAGAACCAGCCCGGGTAGGGGCCGGCCGTGGAGGTCACGTCACCCGCGACGCGCGTCACCGACCGGCCGTCGGCGCCGGCCGTGAGCCCGCCGACGACGGCGAGCAGCACGACGAGCGCCGCGAGCGACCACGTGAGGCGCCGCAGACCGCGGGGTGCGACGTCGGCGGCCGTCCGCGGGCGCAGCGTGGCCGCGCGCACGGCGGTGCGGGGGCGGGGCCACGTGAGCTCCCCGACGGCGTGCGCGCCGAGGAGCGCCAGTCCGACGACGGCGGGGGCCAGGCCCACGAGCACGCCCTCCGCGAGCCCGCCCACGACGTCCGTGACCGCCTGCGTGAGCGCCGCGCCCGCGAGGACGGCCGCGGCGACCGCGGCGACGCTCACCGTGGTCGCGTGCCGCCGCGCGGCCCGGCGGACCGGGTCAGCCCCGGCGACGTCGGCGAGCGTCGGCCCGGACGAGCGCGCCACGGCCCGGACCGCGAGCACGACGACGAGCGCGAGCGTCGCGAGCGCGGCGACCACCGCGCCGCTCCACAGCACGTCGTACGCGGCGGGCAGGAACAGGTCGACCGCGGGCGGTTGCTCGGTCGTCGTTTGTACCAACATATGAATACATTCGCACGCGTGGGGTCGCCCGCGCAAGGCCGTGCTGCCCGCGCCGGGATCGCGGATGAGAGAGCTCTCATCGCGGTCTCACCGTCGGCCCACCCGGACGGGGTTGCCTGGCCCCATGACGCTCGCCGCTCCCGCGCCCGACCAGCGCGCCTGGCTCGACCTGCTCACCGCCCCGGAGGCGGGCGAGCTCCTCGCCGTGGCGCTCGGTGCCGACGGCGCGAGCCTCGACACGTGGCGCGTCCACCAGGTCCACGCACGCCCGGGCGCGGAGGTGACGGTCGGCTACGACGTCGTCGCGCGCCGCGCGCTCGCCCCCCGCTCCGGCGCGTCCGTCGACGCCTCCGAGTACCTCCTCGCGACGACCGCGCCCCTGTCGCCCGACGCCGCCGGGCCCGGGGTCGTCCGCCTCGCGGACGGCCCACGCGTCGTGCACGTGTGGCGGCACCCGGCCGACCCGCTGCTGCCCGGCCTCGCGGCGGCCTGCGACGCGCACGAGCTCACGCGCCGGCTCGACGCCGCGGGCGCGCTCGCGCCGGGCGAGACCGTCGACGCCGTCGAGATGGTCGCCTACCGGCCGCTGCGGCGCGCGGTGCTGCGCGCGCGCACCGCGGCGCGCACCGTGTACGTCAAGGTCGTCCGGCCCGACCGCACCCGCTCGCTCGTCCGCCGCCACGACCTCCTGCGCACCACCGCGGTGCGCGCCCCGCGCTGCCTCGCGTGGGACGACGACGGCGTGGTCGTCCTCGCCGAGGCGAGCGGCACCTCGCTCGCGCAGCACCTCGCGGACGCGAGGCCGACCGGCCAGCCCACCGCGATCGACCCGCGCGAGCTCGTCCGCGCGCTCGACGCGCTCCCGGCGCGCGCGACGACCCTGCGGCGCCGCCCCGCGTGGTCCGAGCGCGTCGAGCACTACGCGGCCTCGGCGCTCGCGGTCCACGGCCTCGACGGCGCGCGCGTCGGGCGCGTGGCGCGCGGCGTCCGCGCGGCGGTCGACGCGCTCGACCCCGGCCCCGTCGTCGCGACGCACGGCGACTTCTACGAGGCGAACCTCCTGCTCGAGCCCGGCTCGTCCCACGTCGGGGTCCTGCTCGACGTCGACACCCTCGGCCCCGGCCACCGCGTGGACGACCTCGCGTGCCTCGTCGCGCACCTCGCCGTGCTGCCCGCGCTCGCCCCCGACGTGTACGCGGGCGTGCCCGCGCTCGTCGAGCGGTGCCTCGTGGTGTTCGGGGAGGACGTCGACCCCGCGGGGCTTCGGGCGCGCGCGGCGGGCGTCGTGCTGTCCCTGACGACCGGCGCGGCCACCCGCGACCTCGCCGACGCCTGGCTCGGCGTCGCGGAGGCGCTGCTCGACGCGGCGGGCGCACCCGCCCTCGCGTCCGCGCCGCTTCCTGAGAGCACTCTCATCGGCTCCTCCTCGAGGTCTCACGCGTGAGCGAGAGGCTCGAGCCGTGCACGACCGAGGGGTCGTGCCCACCACCGGACGAAGGAGAAGGATCATGAAGGCACGCAGCGCGTGGATCGTCACCGGGGCGCTCGGCGCGGTCGGTCTCGGGGCCACGGTGGCCACCGCCCAGGGTGTGTTCGACGCCCCCGAGCCCGCGACCGTCTCGCCGTCGGTCGAGGTGGGTACGCCGGCGAGCACGTCCACGAGCACGCCGACCGACGCGCCGACGTCGTCCGTGACCCCGAGCCCGACGGACGTCCAGAACGGGACGTCGATCACGACCGTCACCGCGAACACGTCGCCGTCGCCGAACACCTCCGGCTCGCCGAACACCTCCGGCTCGCCCGTGACGAGCCAGACGGCGAACACGGCGCCGACGGCGAACACGCCGAACACGGCGAACACGCCGAACACCCCGAACACGCCGCCGAGCCCCGTGACGCCGCCGTCGCCGCAGTCCGCGGACTGACGCCCGGCCGCCCGCACGACGACGCCCGCCCCGGGACCCCAGGGGCGGGCGTCGTCGTGCCCGGGGCCGCGGGCCGCTCGCGCACGGGGTCACCGCGTCGGGGACGCGGGAGCGGGGGCGGCAGGCGGATCCCGGGTCAGCGGGCGTCGGCGAGCCGGTAGCCCATGCCGCGCACGGTGACGAAGTGCTCCGCGCCGAGCTTGTTGCGCAGGTAGCGCACGTACACGTCGACCACGTTGGACCCGGGGTCGAAGTCGTAGCCCCACACGCGCGACAGGAGCTGCTCGCGGCTGAGCACCTGACCGGGGTTGCGCAGGAACGCCTCGGCGAGCGCGAACTCGCGCGCGGACAGGTCCACCTCGCGGTCGGCGGTCCGTGCCCGGCGCGTGCGCAGGTCGAGGCTGAGGCCCCCGTGGGACAGCACGGTGACCTCGCCCGCGGGCTCGCTGCGCAGGCGCAGCCGGATGCGCGCGAGGAGCTCCTCGAACCGGAACGGCTTGGCCATGTAGTCGTCGGCGCCGCCCTCGAGCCCCGCGACGGTGTCCGTGACGGACGTGCGCGCGGTGAGGATGATGACGGGGATCGCGTTGCCGGTCTCGCGCAGGCGGCGCAGCACCGTGAAGCCGTCCTGGTCGGGGAGCCCGAGGTCGAGCACGAGGAGGGCGAAGTCGCCCGTGCTCGCGAGGTCGAACGCCTCGCGCCCGGTCGTCACCGTCGTGCTCGCGTAGCCCGCGGCGCGCAGGCCCTTGGCCACGAACGCCGCGATGCGGGTCTCGTCCTCCGCGACGAGGATCTGGCTCACCGGGTGGTCCTTCCGTCGGGGGCGGGGTGCGGGGAGTCGTCGGGGCGCTGCCCGGGCCCGTCACCGGGCAGTGCCGGGGTGGGGGCGGACGGGGCGCTCGGCACCGTCGGGGCGGTCGGCGCGACCGGGCCGGGAGGCGCCGCGGCGGCCGGGCCGGGGCCCTCGTCCGCCGGCACCGGGACGAGCGGCAGGTCGAGCGTGAACGTCGACCCGACGCCCGGCGTCGACGCGACGAGGACCCGGCCGCCGTGGCCCGCCGCGATGGCCGCGACGATCGCGAGCCCGAGGCCCGCGCCCTCGGGGTGGGCCCGGCCGGGCGTCGTCGCCTGGGCGAAGCGCTCGAAGATGCGCGAGTGCTCGTCCGGCGCGATCCCGACGCCCTCGTCGCGGACCCACACGCGCACGTGCGCGCCGTCGTCCGACACGGCCGAGCCGAGCGCGACGACCGACCCGGGAGCCGAGAACTTCACCGCGTTGGCCGCGAGCTGCAGGAGCGCCTGGGTGAGGCGCTGCGCGTCGACGCGCGCGGCGACGTCGGCCCGCGCGTCGACGAGCCAGCGGCGGTCGCCGAGCGTGCGCACCTTGTCGTGCACGTCGTCGAGCAGGCGGCCGAGGTCGACGTCGAGGGGGCGGACGAAGTCGGGGCGCCCCGCCGTCGCGAGCGTCGCGAGGTCGTCCACGAGGCGGTTCATGCGGTCGAGCTCGTCGAGCGCGAGGTCGCGCGTCTCGGACGCGTCCGCGGCGTCGTGCGGGTCCATGAGCTCGAGGTGGCCGCGGACCACGGTGAGCGGCGTGCGCAGCTCGTGCCCGACGTCGTCGAGGAGCCTGCGCTGCGACTCGAACGCCCCCTCGAGGCGGTCGAGCATCCCGTTGACGGTGCGCGAGAGGTCGGAGAGGTCGTCGTTGCCCGTGACGGGGATGCGCGCGGACAGGTCCGTGTCGCCGATGCGCTGCGCGGTGCGCGACAGCGCGCGGATCGGCTGCAGGAGGCGGCCCGCGACGACCCACCCGACGACGCCGATGAGCACGAGCGCGCCGAGCGCGACGACCGCGTACGTCCGGAAGACCTGGGCGAACTCCGCGTGCTCGGCACCGCGGTCGTAGGCGAGCACGAGCGCCGCGGGCTCCTGCCCGGCGCCCACGGCGCCCACGGCGTCGACGGACCGCACGGGCGCCACGAGGGCGCGGTAGTCGCCCGTCGCCGTGCGCGGCGAGCGCAGCACGACGTCGTCGCCGCCCACGAGCGGGGCGAGCGCGGCGACGAGCTCGGCGTCGTCCTCGAGCCGCAGCCGCACGTCCTGCTGCGAGACGAGCGGGGCGCGGCCCTCGCGCAGCCCGAGGATGCCCTCGTTGTGCGCCGGGACGGTGAGCTGGATCGCCGCGACGACGACGTCCTCGGGCGACGTGAAGGGCTCGCCCGTCACCGGGTTCACGCCCGACGCGGCGAGCGTCGCGAGCTCCTCGGCGCTGCGCTCGAGGCTGTCCTCGATGCGGGCGTCGACCTGCTCGCGCTGCAGGAACCACGCCGCGCCGCCCGCGAGCAGGAGCGCGAGGGCGGACAGCCCGAGGAACGCCGCGAGCATGCGCGTGCGGACGGTGAGCCCCGCGCCGCGCGTCCGCCGGCTCATCCGTCGCCCCGGTCGGAGCCGCTGCGGTCGTCGTCGTCATCATCGTCGTCGTCGTCGCTCGACGGCGGGACGGGGGTCACGCGGTCGTCGTCGTCGTCGTCCGCGTCGTCGTCATCGTCGTGGTCCGCGTCGTCGTCGGGCGACGTGCTCGGTGTCGGGTCGGGGACCGGCGTCCGCGTGGGCGACGGCGACACCGGCACGGGCGTCACGACGACGGCGCCCCCGACCTGGCGGTCGTCGGGCCGCGTCGCGACGGCCGCCGCCGCGGCCGCGCCGCCCAGGACGAGCACGAGCACGCCCACGATCCACGCGACGGTCCGGCGAGTCATGCGTCCAGTATCCGAGAGGCGGATGAGACGCACATGAGAGAGCCGGTCAGGGCGCCGCGAGCCAGTCGTCGACACCGGCCAGCAGCCGCTGCTTCGTCGCCGCCGACGCGCGGCTCGCCCGGATCGACGACCGCGCGAGCGCCGCGAGCTCCTCGTCGGAGAAGCCGTGCTCGTCGCGCGCGGTCTCGTACTGCGCGACGAGCCGCGACCCGAAGAGCAAGGGGTCGTCGGCGCCGAGCGCGACGCGCGCCCCCGCGTCCACGAGCGCGCCGAGCGGCACCTGCGTCGCGTCCTCGTACACCCCGAGCGAGACGTTCGACGCCGGGCACACCTCGAGCGCGATCCCGCGGTCCACGAGGTCGTCGAGCACGCGGCGGTCCTCGGCCGACCGCACGCCGTGGCCGAGCCGGTCCGGCACGAGCTCGCGCACGACGTCGTGCACGTGCCCCGGGCCCAGCAGCTCCCCGCCGTGCGGCACCGACGCGAGCCCCGCCCGGCGCGCGATCGCGAACGCGCGCGCGAACTCCGCCGTGTCGCCCCGCCGCTCGTCGTTGCTCAGGCCGAACCCCACGACCTCCCCGGCGCCCTCGCCCGCGTACTGCGCCGCGAGCCGCGCGAGCGTGCGCGCGTCGAGCGGATGCCGCGTGCGGGACGCCGCGACGACGACCGCGACCTCCGTCCCCGTCGCGGCGCTCGCGGACCGTGCGGCGTCGAGCACGATCTCCACCGCCGGGGTGATGCCGCCCACGAACGGCGCGTACGACGTCGGGTCCACCTGGATCTCGAGCCGACCCGACCCCTCCGCGGCGTCGTCCTGCGCGGCCTCCAGCACGATCCGCCGCATGTCCGCCTCCGAGCGCACGCACGCGCGCGCCGCGTCGTACAGGCGCTGGAACCGGAACCACCCGCGCTCGGTGGGGGGCAGCCGCAGCGGGTCGCCGTCGACGAGCGCGTGCGGGAGGCGCACGTCGTACTGCGCGGCGAGGTCGCGCAGCGTGTCCGGGCGCATCGAGCCGGTGAAGTGCAGGTGCAGGTGGGCCTTCGGGAGCGTCGCCAGGTCTCGCACACCGGGGAGTGTGTCACGCGGACGCGACGCCCGCCGTCGGCGCGCGTCACACGTCGGGCAGGAACCCCCGCTGCATCGCGACCGTCACCGCGGCCGTGCGGTCGTCGACGCCCAGCTTCGCGAACGCGCGCAGCAGGTGCGTCTTGACCGTCGCCTCCGTGATGAACAGCTCGCGCCCCACCGCCGCGTTCGACAGCCCGCGCGCCACGAGCCGCAGCACCTCGACCTCGCGGTCCGTGAGGCGGTCCGTGCCCCGGACCGAGGTGACGAGGCGCGTCGCGACGCTCGGCGCGAGCACCGTCTGGCCGCGCGCGGCCGCGCGGACCCCTGCGACGAGCTCGTCGCGCGGCGTGTCCTTGAGCAGGTAGCCCGTCGCGCCCGCCTCGACCGCGCGCAGGATGTCCGCGTCCGTCTCGTACGTCGTGAGCACCACGACCCGCGGCGCGGACCCCGCAGCGGGGCCTCGGCCGGGGCTCGCGAGGATCGCCGTCGTCGCGCCCACCCCGTCCAGGACGGGCATCCGCAGGTCCATGAGCACGACGTCGGGCGCGACCTCGGCCGCGAGCCGCACCGCCTGCTCGCCGTCGCCCGCCTCCCCGACGACCTCGAGGTCCGGCTCGGCGGCGAGCATGCCGACGATGCCGGACCGCACGACGGGGTGGTCGTCCACGACGAGCACCCGCACCACGGCGCCGTCCCGGCTCATCGTGACCCACCCGTCGGCGACGGGGCGGCGCTCGGCGCGGTCGCCGCCGGGCCGAGCGGCCCCCGCTCGCGGGCCGGCAGCCGCACCACGACGCGCGTGCCGCCGCCCGGCGCCGGACCCACGTGCATGCTCCCGCCCTCGGCCGCCGCGCGCTCGCGCATGCCGCGCAGGCCGTACCCCTCGACGACGCCGTCCGGCAGCCCGCGCCCGTCGTCCGTCACCTCGAGCACCGTCCCGTCCTCGTCCTGGCGCAGCGCCACGCGCACCGCGCGCGCCGCCGCGTGCCGCCGCACGTTCGTCAGCGCCTCCTGCGCCGAGCGCAGCAGCACGACCTCCTCCGCGCTCGACAGCGCGGGCACCTCGACCCCCGCGAGCTCCGCGCGCGTGCCCGTCTCCTCCGCGAAGCGCGCCACGAGGCGGCGCAGCGCCTGGCCGAGCGTCCCGTCCTGCAGGGGCGCGGGCGCCGACGCGGCGACGAGCGCGCGCGCCTCCGCGAGGTTGTCCCGCGCCGTCGACTCCACGAGCCCCAGGCGCTCGCGCGCGTCGTCGACGGCGCCGCGGTCGAGGTCGGCGCTCGCGGCCTGCGCGAGCATGACGACGCTCGTGAACCCCTGGGCGAGCGTGTCGTGGATCTCCTGCGCCACGCGCTCGCGCTCGGCCAGGACCCCCGCGTCGTGCGACGTCCGGGCGAGCTCGGCCTGCGTCGCGCGCAGCTCGTCCACGAGCCGGGCGTGCCGCTCGGCCTGGCGCATCGTGTGCGCGGTCCACAGGCCGAGGCTCAGCGCGAACGCGAGCGCGACGCCCATCTGCGGCGCCGTGCTCGCGAGGTCGCCCGCCTCGACCCGACCCGTCGCCGGGTCGAACGCGAGCGCGAGGGCCGTCCCCGCGGCGAGCGCGGTGCACAGCGCCACCTGCGCCCACAGGTGCTCCGACAGCATCCAGATCTGCGTGAACACCGCGAACAGCAGGAGCGTGCCGAGCGAGTCCTGGCCCACGACCACGACCGTGCCCGCGATCGCGACGAGCAGGTAGGCGTGCGCCGTCACCTGGTCGCGCGAGCGCGCCGCGCGCCGGCCCCAGCCGACGTAGCCCACGACGATCGCCACGATCGCGGCGACGGACACGGCGAGCGCCGTGCCCCGGATCCCCGCGGTGAGCAGCGCGAGCGCGCTGAGCGCCGCGATGACGTAGAACGCGACGTCCCACCAGCGCACGTCGCGCGCCCACGTCCCGTCGAGCTCGGCGGCGGCCTCGGCGCCCGGGCCGCCGCCGGGAGGCGTCTCAGCCGTCGTCACGGCGCCGCCACCGGAACGTGCGCGCACCGACCACGAGTCCCACGACCAGCCATGCGACCAGTACAGCAGCGGTCGCGCCGTGCTGCCACGACCCCGACGGCTCCAGCGCCGCGGCCTGCTCCGGGAGGAACACCGAGCGCATGCCCTGCGCCATCCACTTGAGGGGGAACACCGACGCGACGGTCTGCATCCACGTCGGCAGCGCGAAGAAGGCGAAGAACACCCCGGAGATGAACTGCAGGACGAGCACGACCGGCGTGATGACCGCCGTCGCGGACCTGCCCGAGCGGGGCAGCGACGAGAACGCGACGCCGCACACCGCGCCCGCGGCGCACCCGAGCACGAACACCCACGCGAAGGTCGCGAGGCGTCCCGCGGCGTCCGGCATGTCCCACGGCATCGGCACGTCGTAGACGACGGCCGCGAGCGCGAGCAGGAGCGCCGTCTGCACGACCGACGTCGCGAGCACGAGGCCGACCTTGCCGTAGAAGTACGCCGCCGCCGGCAGGGGCGTCGCGCGCAGCCGCTTGAGGCTGCCGTCGTCGCGCTCGACGGCGATCGAGATCGCGAGCGACTGGAAGCTCGTGAGCATGACGCCCGTCGCGATCATGCCGGGCAGGAAGTACTGCGCGAACGGCACGGAGTAGTCGCCCGTGCCCTGGTCCTGGCCGTCGAACACCGTCGCGAAGATCGCGAGCATGATGAGCGGGTACGTGAAGATGAAGATCACGGCGTCGCGCTCGCGGAAGAACGCGCGCAGCTCGGCGCGCGTGCGCTCGACGCCGAGGCGGCCGGTCCCGGGCAGGGCGGCCGCGCGCGGGGCACGGACGGTCGGGGCTGCGGTCACGGTCGGGCCTCCTCGGGGACGACGGCGCGCGGGCCGTCGGGCGTGCGGGCGTCGGCGGGTGCGGGGCGCGTCGGCGCGGCGGGGTCCGGGTCGGCACCCGCGGCCGGCTCGCCGATGAGCTCGAGGTAGACGTCCTCGAGGCTCGGGCGCACGACCTCGAGCCCCGGGACCTCGCCGTCGGGTCCGGCGAGGCGCGCGGCGAGCGACGCGACCAGCGCCGTGGGGGAGTCGGTGCGCTCCGAGCGCCGCACCCCGCCGTCGAGCCACCGCACGACGGGGCGCCGCGCGGCGGGCCCGCCGAGCCGGTCGGGTGCGTCGAGCGCGACGACCCGGCCCGCGCGCACGACGGCGGCGCGGTCCGCGAGGTGCGCCGCCTCGTCGAGGTAGTGGGTCGTCAGGAGGATCGTCGTGCCGTCCTCGCGCAGCGACCGCACGAGGGCCCAGAACGAGCGGCGCGCCTGCGGGTCGAAGCCCGTCGTCGGCTCGTCGAGGAACAGCAGCTCGGGTCGACCGACGATGCCGAGCGCGACGTCGAGCCGGCGGCGCTGACCGCCGGAGAGCTGGCGCGTGCGCGTGCGGGCCTTCTCGCGCAGCCCGACGGCGTCGATCACCTCGTCGGGGTCGCGCGGGCGCGGGTAGAACGTCGCGAAGTGCCGCACGAGCTCGGCGACCGTGAGCTCGGCCTGGTCGCGCGAGTCCTGCAGCACGACGCCGAGGCGCGAGCGCCAGGCGCGCCCGGCGGTCTGCGGGTCCTCGCCGAGCACGCGGACCTCGCCCGCGTCGCGGTGGCGGAACCCCTCGAGGATCTCGACGGTCGTCGTCTTGCCGGCGCCGTTCGGGCCGAGGACCGCGAAGATCTCGCCGCGCTCGACCCGCAGGTCGATGCCGTCCACGGCGCGCTTGGCGCCGTAGCTCTTGCGCAGGCCGCGCACGTCCACGGCCGGTCCGCCGGGCCCGGGACCGGTGCCGCCGGAGCCGGGGGAAGGGTGTGTCGTCGTCATGCGACCAGCGTCCCGCGGCGCGCCCGGCGCCCGCGACGGCCGTTCGTCCGGACCGCGCGTCCACCGATCGGTGGACGGTGGTTCGACCAGGGGCCGCGCGTCGCGTACAGTAATCCCTCGGTGGTTGACGCCCGCCACGCTGGTCCGCGCCCGTGAGACGTGTTCTCGCCCGGGACGAACCGCGTGCACGGTGCCGTCGAGCACGAAGGGTAGTGGCGCAATTGGTAGCGCAGCGGTCTCCAAAACCGCAGGTTGCAGGTTCGAGTCCTGTCTACCCTGCACGACGTGGCTCCCCGAGGGACTCCCCGGGGACCGCGCGCGGCCCGGCACCGGGTCGCACCGAGGGTTCGAGCAGGTCCCGTACGTGAGCGATGGGGAAGAACGAGTGAGCGAATCGCCGTCAGAGGCCGTGGGTGCAGGCGGCGCACGCGCCGACGAGGTGAAGAAGAAGGGCCGTCCGTCCACGGACAAGAAGCCCAACGTCTTCGCGCGCATCGCCCTCTTCGTCCGCCAGGTCGTCGCCGAGCTCCGCAAGGTGGTCACGCCGACGCGGTCCGAGCTCATCACGTACACGTCCGTCGTTCTCGTCTTCGTGGTCGTGGTCATGGCGTTCGTGACCGTGCTCGACTTCCTCATCGGGAAGGGCACCCTGTGGCTGTTCGGGAACTAGCCCGGACCAGCACCGCGTAGGACCACCGGTCGTCGGCGCCCCTCGGGGCGCCTTCGGCGCTTCCAGAAGAAGTCATCGAGCAATTCGCCAGAAAGCAGGTTCGTTCGTGTCCCAGGAGTCGCTGGACCAGACGGAGAACGTCGACCCGACGCAGCCCGAGGGTGCCCAGGACGACGTGGACGAGACCACGGACGTCCCGGAGGCCGACGAGCAGGCGGACGAGGCCGACGACGCGACGGACGCCGAGCCCGCGGACGCGGACGACGAGCCCGCCGACGAGCGCCCGGTCGACGAGGACGGCGACGTCATCGAGGACCCGGTCGAGGAGTTCAAGCGCACGCTGCGCTCGCAGCCGGGCGACTGGTACGTCATCCACTCCTACGCGGGCTACGAGAACCGTGTGAAGGCCAACCTGGAGAACCGCATCCAGAGCCTGAACATGGAGGACTACATCTTCCAGATCGAGGTCCCCATGGAGGAGGTGGCCGAGATCAAGAACGCCCAGAAGAAGATCGTCCGACGCGTCCGCATCCCCGGCTACGTCCTCGTGCGCATGGACCTCACCGACGAGTCGTGGGGCGCGGTGCGCCACACGCCCGGCGTCACCGGGTTCGTCGGCCACACCCACCAGCCCGTGCCGCTGACGCTCGACGAGGTCTTCTCGATGCTCGCGCCGATGCTGGCCCCCGCCCCGGAGCCCGGCAAGCCCGCCCAGGCCGCCGCGAAGGCTCCCGTCGAGGTCGACTTCACGGTCGGCGAGTCGGTCACCGTCACGGACGGTCCGTTCGACACGCTGCCCGCCACGATCTCCGAGATCAACGTCGAGAACCAGAAGCTCAAGGTCCTCGTCTCCATCTTCGGCCGGGAGACCCCGGTCGAGCTGTCGTTCAACCAGGTCGCCAAGATCTGACGCGCCGCACGGCACCGGCCGTGCGCGCGTGAGCGCAGTACTGCAACCGGGTCATCGCCCACGGCGTCGGCCCACGAGAAGAAAGTCAGGGAAGAGTCATGCCTCCCAAGAAGAAGGTCTCCGGCCTCATCAAGCTCCAGATCCAGGCCGGTGCGGCGACGCCCGCCCCGCCGATCGGCCCCGCGCTCGGTCAGCACGGCGTGAACATCATGGAGTTCTGCAAGGCGTACAACGCGGCGACCGAGTCGCAGCGCGGCAACGTCATCCCGGTGGAGATCACGGTCTACGAGGACCGCTCCTTCACCTTCGTGACGAAGACCCCGCCGGCCGCGGAGCTCATCAAGAAGGCCGCGGGCGTCCAGAAGGGCTCGGCCACGCCGCACACCGTCAAGGTCGCGAAGATCACCGCGGACCAGGTGCGCGAGATCGCCCAGACCAAGCTCGAGGACCTCAACGCGAACGACATCGACGCCGCGTCGAAGATCATCGCGGGCACGGCCCGCTCGATGGGCATCACCGTCGAGGGCTGACGACAGACCACGTCCGTCCGGGACGCTCCACGCCTCCCGGACGACGTACCGGGGCCGGCGCGCATCCGCGTGCCGGCCTCGGGCACGACGTCGATCCGCACCCGCGGACGACGGTGGCAGGGTCCGCGCGGACCCGCTGACCACGACTGCAGAGGAGAAGCAGATGGCAACGCGCAGCAAGGCGTACCGCAACGCCGAGGAGAAGATCGACCGCGAGCGTCTCTACGCGCCGCTCGAGGCGATCCGTCTCGCCAAGGAGACGTCGACCGTGAAGTACGACGCGACCGTCGAGGTCGTGTTCCGCCTGGGTGTCGACCCGCGCAAGGCGGACCAGATGGTCCGCGGCACGGTCAACCTGCCCCACGGCACGGGCAAGACCGCCCGCGTCATCGTCTTCGCGAACGCCGCGAAGGCGGAGGAGGCCCGTGCGGCCGGTGCCGACGAGGTCGGCGGCGACGACCTCATCGAGAAGGTCGCCGGTGGCTACACCGACTTCGACGCCGCCGTGGCGACGCCGGACCTCATGGGCAAGGTCGGCCGCCTGGGCAAGGTGCTCGGCCCCCGCGGTCTCATGCCGAACCCGAAGACCGGCACCGTGACGATGGACGTGGCGAAGGCCGTGTCCGACATCAAGGGCGGCAAGATCGAGTTCCGCGTCGACAAGCACGCGAACCTGCACTTCATCATCGGCAAGGTCTCGTTCGACGAGAAGGCGCTCGTGGAGAACTACGCGGCGGCTCTCGACGAGGTCCTGCGTCTCAAGCCGACGTCGTCGAAGGGCCGATACATCACCAAGGCCACGCTGACGACGACGATGGGCCCCGGCATCCCGCTGGACCAGTCCAAGACGACGAAGCTGCTCGAGGACGACGCCGCCTGACGGCAGTCCTCCCGTGGGCGGACTCTCCGCCCGCACCCCGCACGACGGCGCGGGGCCCACCCGGGGTGGCGCGCCGGGGGGGTGTGGGGGGTGGGCCCGGTCAGAACACCCCGGGGGGGGGGGGGGTGAGCAGGGGCCCCCGGGCGTGCAGACGCCCCCCAGGCCCCGCTGGG
>NZ_JAAFAN010000064.1:0-22585 GCF_010287905.1 Cellulosimicrobium composti | reverse complement strand
CGCCCCCCGGCCTGGGGCTGGCCGCCCCCCCCGGTTCCCCCCCCCCTGCCCCCGCGGGGGGCCCCCCCCCCCCCCGCCCGGGGGGGCCCCCCCCCCCCCCCCCCCCCCCCGCGCCGCTCTCCCCACCGGCCGCACCCCGGCGCGGGAGCAGCGCGCGAGGTGAGACGACGAAGGGGCCGGGGGTGGTGAGTGCGGGTCGTGGCGGGCCTGGCGGGAGCGCCGCGAGGAACGAGCAGCGCGGATGGTAGACCCGCACTCACCACCCCCGGCCCCGGCCCACGACGACCACCGCGCCGGCACCCCGAGGCGCGGCACGAAAGGTCACAACTCCGCATCGCGTCGTGCGCGAGTTAACACGAGCGCCGATCTGGCGTAACATCGGCATGGCAGGCTTGCTATAGCAAATAGCAAACGAGGCCTGCCAGGGCCGGGAGACCCCCGCCCCGCAGGACCATCGCAACGGAGCAAGGACCGCACACGTGACCCCGAACCCCCCGCCTGTCACCGTCGCCCTCGTCGGCGCCGGCAACCGTGGTCAGACGTACGCGCGCTGGATCGCCGAGCACCCCGAGCGCGCACGTCTCGTCGCCGTCGCCGACCCCCGCCCCCACCAGCGCGGGCTCGTCGTCGACCAGGCCGTCGCGGCGCAGGCCGGCCTCTCCGCAGCCCACGCCGTCGCGTCGGGCACCGCGCTCAATGTCGAACCGGGTGCCGAGCTCCCGCAGGTCGCGGAGTTCGCCGGCTGGCGCGACCTCGTCGCCGCGGGCGACGCCGACCGGGCCGCGGGGGGCACCGGTCGGCTCGCGGACATGGTGATCGTCGCGACGCAGGACCGCGAGCACCGCGACCCCGTCGTCGCGCTCGCGCCGCAGGGGTACGCGATCCTCGTCGAGAAGCCGCTCGCGCCGAGCCCGGAGGAGTGCCGGGACGTCGTGGACGCGGTCGAGGAGTCGGGCGTGCTCTTCGGCGTGTGCCACGTGATGCGCTACATGCCGTACACGGACCTCGTGAAGTCGGTCGTCGACTCGGGCGTCCTGGGCGAGATCGTCAACGTCCAGCACCTCGAGCCCGTCGGCTGGTGGCACGACGCCCACTCGTACGTGCGCGGCCCGTGGCGGTCGGAGAAGACGTCGAGCCCGATGCTCCTCGCGAAGTCGAGCCACGACCTCGACTGGATCCGTTACGTCACCGGCAAGCGGATCGCGACGGTCGCGAGCTTCGGCTCCCTCAAGCACTTCCGGCCCGAGGAGCGCCCGGCGGGCGCGGCGGACCGCTGCCTGGACTGCCCGCTCGAGCCCACGTGCCCGTACTCGGCGCCGCGCCTGTACCTGTCGACGCTCCGCGAGAAGGGCCCGATCTGGCCGGTCTCCGTCATCACGGACGCGACCGACGAGGCGGGCGTCGTCGAGGCCTTGCGTACCACCGACTACGGCCGCTGCGTCTACGACTCGGACAACGACGTCGTCGACCACCAGGTGGTCGCGATGGAGCTCGAGGGCGGCGGCGCGGCGACGTTCACCATGACGGCGTTCTCCGAGCAGGACCACCGCAAGACCCAGATCTTCGGGACCCACGGGTGCCTCGACGGCGACGGCGAGAAGGTCCGCGTGACCGACTTCCGCGACGGCAGCGTGACCGTGCACGACGGCGGCCACCACGGCGCCACGAACGCCGCCGACGACCACGGCGGCGGCGACTCGGGCGTCATGGACGCGTTCGTGCGCGCCGTCGCCACGGGCGACCCGAGCCACGTCCGGTCGGGCGCCGTCGAGTCCCTCCAGAGCCACCTCGCCGTGTTCGCGGCCGAGGAGTCGCGCCACCGGCGCACCGTCGTCGACGTCCCGGCCCGCTGACGCGTCCGGCGCGACGACCGCACCTCCACAGCACCACACCGCACAGCACCACCCCACCCCCCACCCGCCCACCCCGGCGGGACCTCACCAAGGAGACACGTCGATGACCCTGCGCACGACGAAGCGCCTCTGGACCGCCGCCCTCGCGGTCGGCACGCTCGGCGCGCTGAGCGCCTGCGCCGGCGGTGCCGGCGCCGGCAGCTCCACCCCCACCCCCGAGGACGGCGCCGCGTCCGGCTCCGTGACGATGTGGACGTACCCCGTCATCGCCGACGAGGCCGCCCACAAGGCCTTCTGGGACGAGCAGATCGCCGCCTTCCAGGAGGAGAACCCGGACGTCGAGGTCAAGGTCGAGATCTACCCGTGGGCCGGTCGTGACGAGACCCTCGCGACGGCCATCGCGGGCAACAAGGGCCCCGACGTCGTCTACCTCATCCCGGACCAGATCCCCAAGTACGGCAAGTCGCTGGCTGCGGTGGACAACTACGTCACCGACCAGGTGGGCGACCTGCGCGAGAACGCGTCGAAGGCCGTCACGGTCGACGGCGCGATGCTCGGCTCGCCGCTGATCATGAACAGCAAGCCGCTCGTGTGCAACGCCGCGGCGTTCGAGGCCGTCGGCGAGGCCGGCAACTACCCGGAGACGTGGGACGACCTCATGGCGCTCGCGCCGACGTTCCAGGCCGCGGGCTACGACGTCACCAACTACTGGGGCTCGGTCGACGCGACGCTCAACGAGTCCTTCTACCCGCTGCTGTGGCAGGCGGGCGGGTCCGTCTTCTCCGAGGACGGCTCGTCGGTGGCGTTCGACTCGCCCGAGGGCGTCGAGGCCCTCCAGTTCGCGGTCGACCTCGCCGAGGGCGGGTACATCGAGAAGGACCTGCTGACGACCATCCCCGCGTTCGAGCAGACCAACACCGCCAAGGGCAAGATCGCGTGCACCTGGCAGCAGGGCCCCGCCGACGTCGCCGGCTTCTGGGGCGAGGAGAACGTCGTCGTCCTCCCGCCCCTCAAGGAGGCGGAGGCGGTCGCGTTCGGCACGGTCGGCTCGCTGTCCGTGCTCAAGACGGCGGACAACCTCGACGCCGCGGGCAAGTGGGCCGCGTTCGCGACCTCGCCCGAGGTGAGCACGGAGTACGCGAAGGCGGCGGGCTGGTTCTCGCCGTACGAGACCGAGTCGGGCCTCTACGCCGACGACCCGGTGCTCTCCGCGCTCGAGGACACGCTCCAGTACACGACCGCGGGCGAGGTCAACGAGAAGTCCCGTGAGGTCATGGGCGTGCTCGCCCCGGAGATCCAGGCCGCGCTCATCGGCGAGAAGACGCCGGAGCAGGCCCTGAAGGACGCGGCCGCAGCGGCGAACCCGCTGCTCGGCTGACCGACGTCGCGGTACGAGAGGAGAACCCATGACCGCGACCGCCCCCACCTCGGACGGGATCACCGCCGACGGGGCCGACCGGCGCCCGGCGTCGAAGCCCCCGCGCGGCGGCACCCGCCGCGTCCTGCAGCGCCGCGAGGCGAGGATCGGCCTGCTGTTCGCCCTCCCCGCGTTCCTGCTGTTCCTGCTGTTCCGGTTCGGTCCCGCCATCGCGGGCGTCGCGCTGAGCTTCTTCGACTACACCATCGGCGTCGGCGCCGAGTGGACGGGCGTCGAGAACTTCCGGCGCATGGTCGACGACCCGATCTTCTGGTCGGCGCTACGCGTCACGGTCGTGCTGAGCCTGCTCATCGTCCCGGTGTCGCTCGCGATCTCGACGTTCATGGCGCTCATGGTGCGCCGCTCGTTCCGCGGCTCCGGCTTCTACCGGTCGGTGTTCTTCCTGCCCGTCGTCACGAGCCTCGTGCTCGCCGCGACCGTGTTCACGTGGGTGTTCTCCACGAACGGCCCGTGGTCCAAGCTCATGGGCGCGCTCGGGTTCTCGACGGAGTCCTGGCTCGGCGACACGCTGCTCGTGCTGCCCGCGCTCGCCATGGTCGCGATCTGGTCGCGCTTCGGGTACGGGATGCTCATCCTCCTCGCCCGCATGCAGGACCTGCCTCGCGAGCTCGAGGAGGCCGCCGCGATCGACGGCGCCGGACCGTGGAAGCGGTTCTGGCACATCATCGCGCCGCAGCTCAAGCCCACGCTCTTCTTCCTCGCCGTCATCGAGACGACGGCGTCGTTCCAGATCTTCGACCTCGTCTATGTGATGACGGCGGGCGGACCGGCCCGGGCGAGCTACAACCTCGTCTTCTACATCTACGACCAGGGCTTCAAGTACTTCGACCTCGGCTACGCGAGCGCGCTCGGCGTCGCGCTGTTCGTCGTCACGCTCGTCGTCGCCCTCATCCAGCGCTTCGCCATCGGGAGGGACAAGTGACCGCCGCCGACCCCACCACCACCGAGCGCGTGCTCGAGGGGGCCGCGCTGCCGGTGCGCCCCACCGCGACCCGGCGCCGGCGCGGCCGCAAGGGCGCGAGCGACCTGTCGCTGCGCGGCAAGGTGCTGCGCTACGTCGTGCTCTCGCTCGCCGCCGTCGTGACGATCTTCCCGTTCTACGCGATGGTCGTGCTGTCGCTGAAGCCGGCCGCCGCGATCGACTTCCCCGCGTCGCTCCTGCCGACGAACCTCACGACCGATGCCTACGGCCGCGTGCTCGGCGCGGGCAACATCGGCACCTGGCTCGTCAACACGCTCGTGTACTCGGTCGTGTCCGTCGTCGCCGTGCTGCTGCTCGCGTCGATGGCCGGCTACGCGTTCGCCAAGAAGAAGTTCCCCGGGCGCGAGGCCATGTTCTGGTCGTTCCTCGCGATGGTCATGGTCCCGTACCACGTGACCCTCATCCCGACGTTCATCCTCATCGCGCAGGCGGGCGGACTCGACACGTACTGGGGACTCATCCTGCCGACGCTCGCGAACGCGCAGGCCGTGTTCCTCATGCGGCAGTTCATCCTCGACCTGCCGGACGAGCTGTTCGAGGCCGCGAAGCTCGACGGCGCCTCGGAGTGGCGCATCTTCCTGCGCATCGTGCTGCCGCTGTGCAAGCCGATCCTCGCGACGCTCGGCACGTTCGTCTTCCTGTGGCACTGGAACGACTTCCTGTGGCCGCTCATCATCGGCCAGGGCACCGACCACTGGACGCTGACCGTCGGCATCGCCTCGCTCCAGCAGCAGGACGTGCCGCTCAACATGGTGCTCGCGGGCGCCACCATCTCGTTCGTTCCGATCTTCGCCTCGTACCTCGTGGCCCAGCGCTTCTTCGTCGAGGGCGTCACCTCGTCCGGCATCAAGGGATGACTCACCACATGACCACGCAGACCAGCACCACCGCCCTGAAAGCCCCGACGTCCGTCGCGGAGCTCGAGGAGCTGCTCACGACGCCGGCGCCCGCCCTCGTGGAGGACCTGGCCGCCCGCTCGGGCGACCTCGTCATCCTCGGCGCGGGCGGCAAGATGGGCCCGAGCCTCACCGTCCTCGCCCGCCGCGCCCTCGACGCGGCCGGGCGCACGGGCGACGCCGTGCACGCCGTCTCGCGGTGGTCCGACGCGGCGCAGGCCGACCGCCTGCGCGACGCCGGGGTGAACGTCGTCGCGGCCGACCTGCTCGCGCCCGACGCAGACCTCGCCGCCCTGCCCGACGGCGCCGACGTCGTCTACATGGTGGGCGCCAAGTTCGGCACGTCGTCCGCGCCGTCGCTCGCGTGGGCCGCGAACGCGGCGCTCGTGCACGACGTCGCGCGCCGCTACGCCGACTCGACCATCGCGGCGTTCTCCACCGGGAACGTCTACCCGCTCGTGCCCGTCGAGTCGGGCGGGTGCTCCGAGGAGCACCCCGTCGGGCCGGTCGGCGAGTACGCGATGAGCTGCCTCGGGCGCGAGCGCGTGCTCCAGCACGCCGCGCTCTCGCGCGGCACGAAGGTCGTGACGATCCGCCTCAACTACGCCGTCGACCTGCGCTACGGCGTCCTGTTCGACGTCGCGTCGCCGATCCTCGCGGGCGAGCCCGTCGACCTCACCACCGGGCACGTCAACGTCGTGTGGCAGGGGTACGCGAACGAGGTTGCGCTGCGCTCGCTCGCGCTCGCGTCGTCGCCCGCGACGGCGATCAACCTCACCGGACCGGAGACGGCGTCGGTACGGCGCCTCGCGGAGCTCCTCGGCCGCGGCCTCGACCGCGAGGTGTCGTTCACGGGCGAGCCCGCCCCGACGGCGCTCCTCAACGACGCGACGCGCTGCCACGAGCTGTTCGGCTACCCGCAGGTGCCGCTGCGCACGCTCGTGGACTGGCAGGCGCGGTGGCTCGCGGCCGGGCTGCCGACGAGCGGCAAGCCGACGAAGTTCGCCGTGCGCGACGGGGCGTTCTGATGACGGCCCCCACCACCCCCGCCGCGGCGCCGGCCGCCCCGCGCCTCGCCGACGACGTCGCCGCGCTCCTGCGCACGGGGACCGTCATCCCCGCGCAGCCGCTCGCGCTCGACGCCGACCGCCGCCTCGACGAGCGCCGCCAGCGCGCGCTCACACGGTACTACCACGCGGCGGGCGCGGGCGGCGTGGCCGTCGGCGTCCACACGACCCAGTTCGAGATCCGCGAGCACGGGCTCCTGCGACCCGTGCTCGAGCTCGCGGCCGAGGTGTCGCGCGCGACGATCGCGGGCGACGCGCCCGCAGGCTCGCTGCACACCGGGCCCCGCCCGCTCGTCCAGGTCGCGGGCGCCGCCGGCGACGTGCGGCAGGCCGTCGCCGAGGCGGAGCTCGCGGCAGGACTCGGCTACGACGCGGTGCTGCTCGCGCCCCGCGTGCCCGGACTCACGGGCTCGCGCGAGGAGGTCGAGCGCGTGCTGCTCGACCGGGCGCGCGCGGTCGGCGAGGTGCTGCCCGTCATCGGGTTCTACCTCCAGGAGGCGATCGGCGGGCCGCGCCTGTCCGTCGGCTTCTGGCGCGAGTACGCGTCGATCGAGGCGGTCGTCGCGATCAAGGCCGCGCCGTTCCACCGCTACCGGACGCTCGACGTCCTGCGCGGCGTCGCCGCGTCCGGGCGCGGCGACGAGATCGCGCTGTACACGGGCAACGACGACGCGATCGTCGTCGACCTCACGCAGCGCCTCGACGTCCCGGTGACCGACGCCGAGGGGCGCGCCTCGACCTTCACGGCGCGGTTCGTGGGCGGCCTGCTCGGGCAGTGGGCGGTCTGGACGCGGGGCGCGGTCGAGACGCTGGCCCTCGCGCACGCGGCCCAGGGCATCGGGCCGGACGGGGGCGCCACCGTGCCCGACGCCGCCGCCCTCGCGACCCTCACCGCGCGCGCGGCCGGCCTCACCGACGCGAACGCGGCCGTCTTCGACGCGGCGGGCGACTTCGCGGGCGTCATCGCAGGCGTGCACGAGGTGCTGCGCCGCCAGGGCCTGCTCGAGGGCATCTGGTGCCTCGACCCGGACGAGACTCTCTCCCCCGGCCAGGCCGACGAGCTGACGCGCGTGACGGCGTCGTACCCGTGGCTCGCGGCCGCGGACGACGCGCTCGTCGCGGAGCACCTCGAGGACTGGCTGCGATGACCGGCGCGCCCGGCACGGAGACCGTCGCGGGGCCTGGTCCAGGAGCCGGGGCTGCCCGCGCGGTCGTCGCGGTCGCGCCGTGGTTGCGCACCGAGCTGTTCGCCCCGGACGTCTGGGAACGCCTGGCCGGCGCGGGACCGTTCGACGTCGTCGACGACCCGCGGGCGCTCGGCGCCGCGCTCGACCGGCTGAGCCCCGCGGTGCGCGAGCGCGTCGACGCGCTCGTCATCTCCTGGGGCACGCCGCCCCTGGACGACGACCTCCTGGACCGGCTCCCCCGGCTGCGGCTCGTCGCGCACACGGGCGCCTCCGTCAAACCGTTCGTCACGCCCGCGCTGTGGGAGCGCGGGGTCCGCGTGACGCAGGCGGGCCAGGCGATGGCGCGCCCCGTCGCGGAGGTCTCGGTGACGTTCGCGCTCGCGCTGCTCCACCAGGTGCCCGCGTTCCACAACGCCCTGCACGACGGCGTCCCGTGGGCCGACGCCGAGGCCGCACCCCCGCGGTACGAGATCGCGGGCACGCGCGTCGGCGTCGTCGGGGCGTCGCGCACCGGCCGTGCGGCGATCGCGATGCTGCGTGCGCTCGGCGCGGAGGTCGTGGTCGCCGACCCCACCCTCTCCCCCGCCGACGCCGCCGCGCTCGGCGCGACGCTCGTCGCGCTCGACGAGCTGCTCGCGACGAGCCGCGTGACGATGCTGCACGCGCCCGTGCTGCCCGAGACCCACCACCTGCTCGGCGCGCGCGAGCTCGCTCTCCTGCCCGACCACGCGGGCCTCGTCAACACCGCGCGGTCGTGGCTCACGGACGAGGACGCGCTCGTCCGCGAGCTCGCGACGGGGCGGATCAGCGCCGCGCTCGACGTCTACGACGCCGAGCCGCTGCCCGAGGACCACCCGCTGCGCCGCCTGCGGAACGTGCTCCTCACGCCGCACCACGCCGCCGCGACCGTCCAGGGGCGGCTCGCGCAGGGCGCGATCGTCGTCGACGAGCTCGAGCGCTTCCGCGCGGGCGAGCCGCTCGTCCACGAGGTGCGCGAGGCCGACCTCGACCGCATGGGCTGAGCCCGCGGCGGGCCGGGTCGGGGCGTGTTGCACCGGGCGGGCTGGTTACGTCGGGGCCGGGTCGTACGGCCGGACCGGGTCAGGCTCGCGCGGCCGGCACCGGGGGCACCGGGGCGACCCGCCGCCGCGGGAGCGTCGCGACCGCGACCCCGGCGAGGCACAGCGCGCCGCCCGCGAAGGTGACCGGCGCCGGGACCTCCGCGAGCACGAGCCAGGAGAGCACCACCACGAGCGGCGGGACGAGATACGTCGTCGCCGCGGCCCGGCCCGCGCTGAGCCGCGAGAGCGCGTAGCCCCACGTCGTGAACGCGACGGCCGTCGGGCCGAGCCCGAGCAGCACGACCGCCCACGTCGACGACGGCGGCGCCGCGGCGGCGTCGGCCGCGAGCGCCGGGGCGAACGGCAGGAGCGCGACCGTGCCCGCGAGGCACCCGACCCACGTCATCGTCAGGGCGTCGAGGTGCGCGAGGAGGCGCTTCTGCGACGTCGCACCCGCGGCGTAGAGGACGGCGGCGGTGAGCCCGAGCGCCACGCCGACGACGTCGCGCTCGCCCGAGGAGGTCGCGGCCGCGATGATCGCGACCCCGGCGAACGCCGAGGCCATGCCGACGAGCAGGCGCCGCGGGAAGCCCTCGCCGAGCAGGACGCCGGCGAGCACCGCGACGAGGACGGGCGCGACGTTGACGAGGAGCGCCGTCGTGCCGGCGTCGAGGTGCTGCTCGGCCGCGTTGAGCGCGAGGTTGTAGAGGCTGAACCAGCCCACGCCCCACGCGAGGACGCCCGCGAGCACGCGGCCGCGGGGCAGCACGGGCCGGTGCCCGCTGCGGAGCCACCGCACGGCGACGACGGCGGTGAGCCCGAGGCTGCCCGCGAGCTGGCGGCCCAGGGCGAGCGACCCGGGCGCGTAGTCGTGCCCGGCGGCGCGCACGCCGATGAACGCCGACGCCCACAGCACGACGGTCACGGCCACCGCGAGGACGACGGGCAGCCCGGCGCGACGGGCCGGTCCGCGGGCGGAGGGCAGGCCGGGCCGGGCGGAGCCGACGGGTGTCGTCGTCGAGGTCTCGGGTGCGGTCACGGGTCGATCGTCGCCCCGCCGCACCGTTCAGCACCAGCACGTGTTCCTACCGTTCGATGCAGTACGGCTGTAGCGTGAGGGGATGCTGGACGTGCATCGTCTCCGGATCTTCCGCTCCGTCGTCGCGAGCGGCTCGGTCCAGGCCGCCGCCGCCAACCTCGGGTACACGCCGTCGGCGGTGAGCCAGCACGTGGCCGCGCTCCAGCGCGAGACCGGGCTCGCGCTCCTCGAGCGCGCCGGGCGGGGCGTCCGGCCGACGGCCGCCGGGCTCGAGCTCGCCGCGCAGGCCGACCGCGTGCTCGCCCGGCTCGGCGAGGTCGAGGCCGTCGTCGCGGACCTGCGCGCCGGGCGGACCGGGACCCTGTCTCTCATGTACTTCGCCTCCGCCGGCTCCGCGTGGCTGCCGCGTGTCGTCCGACGGCTCACGACCGAGTTCCCCGGGGTCCGGCTCGACCTCGCCCTCGGCGAGGCGATCCCCGACGACCCCGACGCCCGCGCCGACGTGCAGGTCGCCGTCGCGTCGCCCGCCTTCGTCCCCGGCACCGGGTTCCGGGCGCACCACCTGCTGGACGACCCCTACGTCGCCGTCCTCCCCGCCGACCACCCGCTCGCCGGGCAGCCCGAGGTGGAGATCGCCGCGCTCGCGACGGAGCGCTGGGTCGACAACGACTTCGCCCGCGGGTGGTGCCGCCGCAACCTCGTCGAGGCGTGCACCGCGGCGGGGTTCAGCCCGCCGTTCCACGTCGAGGCCCACGACTACCCGACGGCGGTCGCGTTCGTCGGCGCGGGCATCGGCATCACGGTGCTGCCGCGGCTCGGCGCGGTGCACCTGCCGCCCGGCCTCGTCGCCGTCCCGGTCGTGCGGCCCGCGCCCGTCCGGTCGGTCTACGCCGTCGTGCGCGACGCCGCCGCCTCGACCCCGCCCGCCCGGGCGGTGCTCGACGAGCTGCGCGCGGTGGCGCGCGCGGGCGCCGCCGAACCGGCCGCGCGCTGAGCGCCGACGCCGCCCGTCACCCGGCGCTGTAGGAGCGGCCGGGCCAGTAGGCCCACTCCTCGAAGTGCTCGACGCGGCCGTCGGGGGCGAACCGCAGGACCCACAGGTCGCGGTACTCCTGCTCGCGCGGGGCGAGGTAGCGGACCTCGAGGCGCACGACGGCGTCCGGGCCGTCCACCGCGACGGGCTCCGCCGTCACCGTGAAGCGCGCGTCCTCGTCCACGCGCCAGAACCCCCGGATCGCGTCGTGGCCGTGCAGGGGCTCGTCGTCGTAGGGCGAGCGCAGGTACGTCGCGTCCGGGGTGAAGAGCCGCTCCACGGCGTCGGCGTCGCTCGCGCGCCACGCCTCCTCGTACGCGGCGACCCAGGCCATGACCTCCTCGCGGCCGCGCTCGCCGGTCATCGGTGGCCCGCCGCGGGGCGAACAGGGATGGTCTGGTGCACGAGAACCTCCACGGTGGTCGTCGTCGACCCGTCGACGCTACCGAGGTAGAGCCGAGGTCCGCGAGGTAGAGCCCCGGTCCACCGAGGGAGAGCCCAGGTCCCGCCCTGGCTGGCTACCACGCCTCTACCTCCGCAAGGCCAGCCCGCTACCTCGGCAGGGCGCGCCTCGTGCCGCGGGGGCGCACCTCCCTCGCAGCGCTGCGAGAATCGGGGGCGTGAGCGAGACCCCCGACCCCCGCACCGACTGGCGACCGCACGTCGCCGACCCGGCCGCCCGACCGCCGTCGACCCTGCCCCACGTGGTGTTCTTCGAGCCGCGCATCCCGGGGAACACGGGCAACGCGATCCGCCTCGCCGCGGTGACCGGGGCGAGGCTGCACCTGGTCGAGCCGCTCGGGTTCGACCTGGACGAGCCCAAGCTGCGGCGCGCGGGGCTGGACTACCACGACCTCGCGAGCGTCGAGGTGCACGCGGACCTCGACGCCGCGCTGGCGACCCTCCCGGGCCGGGTCTTCGCGTTCACGACCCGCGCGACGACGTCGTTCACCGACGTGACGTACCGGCCCGACGACGTCCTGCTGTTCGGCCCCGAGCCGACGGGCCTGCCCGACGACGCGCTGGCCCACGACCGGATCACGGACCAGCTGAAGATCCCCATGCTGCCCGGTCGCCGGTCGCTCAACCTCACCAACGCGGCGTCGATCGCCGTCTACGAGGCGTGGCGCCAGACGGGCTTCGCGGGCGGCACATAAGGGAAAGCACGTACCTGGCGAGGGTCAAATTTACGTACTGCTCGACTTGCTGACAGTGCAGCGCCACGGTGAACTGTGGCCGGGCCGATCGCGGCCCCCCACACCTGAGCAAAGGAGCTCCATGCGAACTCTCCGACTGCGCGCCCTGGCCGTCTCCGCCCTCGTTGCCGCTGCCGTCGCGATCGCCCCCTCGGCGAGCGCGGCCCCCTACGACGGCGGCGTGTGCACGTTCGACGTGACCCGGACCGGGAACGTCTTCACCGTCAGCGCGGGCACCTGCGACTGGGTGCTGCTCGAGGTCTACGGCAACGCGTACGGGACGAACCTCAACCGCTCGGTCTCGACGACGTCGGTCGCGTCGGTGGAGATCGCCGGACCGGTCTGGGGCGTGACCGGCGCCGCCGCGGTGGGCCGCAAGGCCGGCGTGACGGGCCCTGTCGTGCGCGTGCTCTGACCGCTCCTGCCCACCGTCGTGGGCGCACGAAGGGCCCGACCCCTCACGGGGGGCCGGGCCCTTCCCTGCTGTCGCGAGGTCGTGTCAGACGAGGTCGCGGACCGCCGCGTACTGCTCGCGGATGGCCGGGACCGGGTCGGCCTCGACCACCGTGGCCGACGACGCGGCCCAGGTGGGCGGGGCGACGTCCGCCCCGGAGCCGCCCGCCTCGTGCGCGGCGAGGACCCACGCCGCCTGGCGTGCGGCGCCGTCGGCCACGTACTCGCCGGGCTCGGGGACGGTGACGGGCAGGCCGAGGACCTGCGGCGCGATGCGCCGGACCGCCTCGGACTGCGCGCCGCCACCGATGAGCTGCACGCGCTCGACCCGCACACCGAGCGCCCGCAGCGCGTCGAGCCCGTCCGCGAGGCCGCACAGCATGCCCTCGACGTACGCGCGCGCGAGGTGCTCCGGCGTCGACGTACCGAGCCGGATCCCGTGCAGCGTGCCCGACGCGTCGGGACGGTTGGGCATGCGCTCGCCCTCCAGGTACGGCACGAGCACGAGCCCGTCCGCGCCGGGTGGTGCCTGGAGCGCGAGCCGCGACAGACCCGCATGGTCGACGCCCAGCACCGCGCGCGCCGCGTCGAGCACGCGGCTCGCGTTGAGCGTCACCGCGAGCAGCAGGTACCGGCCGGTCGCGTCGGAGAACCCGTTGACCAGGCCCGACCCGTCGGCCGTGCGGTCGTCCGTCACGGCGGACACGACGCCCGACGTGCCGATCGACACCGCGACGTCGCCCGCGACCATGCCGAGGCCGAGCGCGGCCCCCGCGTTGTCGCCCGCGCCGGGGCCGAGGAGCGCGCCGCCCTCGACGGCCGACCCGGCGACCGAGGGGTGCGCGACGCCCGCGGACGCGGACGGCGCGACCACGCGCGGCAGCACGACGTCGGTGCGCCCGAACGCGCGCTCCAGCAGGTCGAGGCGGTAGGCGCCCCGGCCGTCGTCGCCGTCGTCGCGCGTCGCGTCGTAGTACCCCGTGCCCGACGCGTCGGACGCGTCGGTGACGAGCGCGTCGAGGTCCGGGCCGAGCGGCGCGGACGGGTCGCCCGCCGGGCCGTAGCCCGCGATGCGCCACGTGAGCCAGTCGTGCGGCAGCGCGACGGCCGCGACGCGCGCGGCGTTCTCCGGCTCGGCGTCGCGCAGCCAGCGCAGCTTGGTCACGGTGAGCGACGCCACGGGCACGGAGCCGATCGCGTCGGCCCACGCCTGCGCGCCCGCCTCGTCCGCGGACACGACGCGGTCGTGCGCGTCCGGGACGTCCTCGGCGAGGCGGGCCTCGCCGAGCTCACGGATCAGGTCGCGCGCCGCGGGCGCCGAGCGCGTGTCGTTCCACAGGAGCGCGTCGCGCACGACGTTCCCGTCGGCGTCGAGCGCGACGAGCCCGTGCTGCTGCCCGCCGACGGCGAGCGCCGCGACGTCGTCGAGCCCGCCCGCGGCGGACGCGGCCTCACGGAACGCGTCCCACCACGCGTCGGGGTGCACCTCGGTGCCGTCGGGGTGCTTCGCGGACCCGGTGCGCACGAGCGCGCCCGTCTCCGCGTCGCGCACGACGACCTTGCAGGACTGCGTGGACGTGTCGACACCGGCGACGAGCGTGCGCTCGCCGCCGGCGTCCGACGTCCTGGCGTCGGCGGCCACGTCAGCCGATGAGGTGCTCGAGCGCGAGCTGGTTGAGGCGCACGAAGCCGAAGTCGCGGTTCGCCGCGGCGTCGACGTCGAACTCCTCGTACGCGCTGCGGTCCGCGAGCAGGTCCGCGACGGTCTCGCCGTCGCCGAGCGTCGGCTGGCCGAGCTCGAACACGCCGGAGTGCGCGAACGCCTCCTGGACGCGGCTGTCGGCGCGGTACGCCGCGGCCTTGCGCGCGAGCAGGCGGTACGTCTCCATGTTGGCGCGCGCGGAGTCCCACACGCCGACCTCGTTCTCGGTGCGCGACGGCTTGTAGTCGAAGTGGCGCGGGCCCGTGTAGGTGGGGCCGCCGTTCGGGAAGCCGTTCTCGAGCAGGTCGACCGTGAAGAACGCCGAGAGCAGGTCGCCGTGCCCGAACACGAGGTCCTGGTCGAACTTGATCGAGCGCTGGCCGTTGAGGTCGATGTGGAAGAGCTTGCCCGCCCACAGGGCCTGCGCGAGGCCGTGCGTGTAGTTGAGGCCCGCCATCTGCTCGTGGCCCGTCTCCGGGTTGAGGCCCACGATGTCGCCGTTGTCGAGCTTCGCGATGAGCCCGAGCGCGTGGCCGATGGTCGGCAGGAAGATGTCGCCGCGGGGCTCGTTCGGCTTGGGCTCGAGCGCGATCTTGAGGTCGTAGCCCTTCTCCTTGATGTACGCCGCGGTGAGGTCGATGCCCTCGGCGTAGCGCTCGTGCGCGGAGTGCAGGTCCTTGGCGCCGTCGTACTCGGTGCCCTCGCGGCCGCCCCACATGACGAACGTCTTGGCGCCGAGCTCGGCGGTGAGGTCGACGTTGCGCAGCACCTTGCGCAGCGCGTAGCGGCGCACGCCGCGGTCGTTGGACGTGAGGCCGCCGTCCTTGAACACGGGGTGGCTGAACAGGTTGGTCGTCACCATCTCGATGACGAGGCCGGTGTCCTCCGCGGCCTGGCGCACCGCGGCGAGGCGCTTGGAGCGCTCCTCGTCGTCCGCGCCGAACGGGACCACATCGTCGTCGTGGAACGTGAAGCCCCACGCGCCGAGGTCCGCGAGGCGGCGCACCGACTCGGCCGGGTCGAGCGCCGGGCGGCTCGCGCTGCCGAACTGGTCCTGCGCCGTCCAGCCCACGGTCCACAGACCGAAGGAGAAGTTGATGTCCTGGGTGGTCTCGTCGGCCACGGTGTCTCCTCGTCGAGAGGGCCGGGAGGACGACGTCGACCCGGCCTATTTATGTCTTACGGCTGAACTTATCCGCCCGGGTCGGTAAGGTCAAGACCGTGAACCGCAGCGCCGCGACCCGGTCGGGTCCTCCAGCAGCCCGGCAGGCCACGCTGCGCGAGCACAACCTCGCGCTCGTCGCCCGCGCGGTCTTCGAGGCGTCGCGGCCCTGCTCGCGGGCCGACATCGCCGCCGCGAGCGGCCTCACCCGCGCGACCGTCTCGACGCTCGTCGACCGCCTCGTCGCCGCGGGCATCGTGGCCGAGCTCCCGCCCGCCACGCCCCAGCGCGCCGGCCGCCCCGCGGTGCCGCTGGCCCCCGCGCCGCGCTCCCTCGTGGGACTCGGCCTCGAGGTCAACGTCGACTACCTCGGCGGCCGCGTCCTCGACCTCACCGGCACCGTCGTCGCCGAGCACGTCGACCCCGACGACCTGCACGACAGCGACCCGGCCGAGGTCCTCGGACGGCTCGGACGCATCGCGCAGGACCTCCTCGCGTCGGTCCGCGCCGAGGGCATGACCGTCGCGGGCGCCCGGCTCGCGCTGCCCGGCCTCGTCGACACGCGCGCGGGGCGGCTCGAGGTCGCGCCCAACCTCGGCTGGTCCCACCTCGACCCCGTGCAGCTGCTCGGCCTCGACCCCGACGTCCCCGTCGAGATCGGCAACGAGGCCAAGCTCGCCGCGCTCGCCCAGGCAGGCCGCGGCGTCGTGCTCGACGACGCGACCGGCACCGCGCCGTCGACCTTCCTCTACGTCTCGGGAGACGTGGGCATCGGGTCCGCGATCGTCGTCGACCGGCGCCTCTTCCACGGGCAGCACGGGTGGACGGGCGAGGTCGGGCACGTCGTCGTCGACCCGGGCGGGCCGCGCTGCCGCTGCGGCGCGACGGGCTGCCTCGAGCAGTACGCCGGCAAGGACGCGCTGCTGCGCGGCGCCGGCCTGCCGGTCGACGCGGACACCGGCGCGCTCGTCGCGGCGCTCGACGCCGGCGAGCCCCGCGCGCTCGCCGCGGTCGAGCGGGCCGGGACCGCGCTCGGGAGCGCGCTCGCCGGCTACGTGAACCTCGTGGACATCGACACCGTCCTGCTCGGCGGCATCTACCCCGCTCTCCTGCCGTACCTGCGCGCCGCGGCCGAGGCCGAGCTGCGCGCCCGCGTCCTCGCCGCGCCCTGGACCGACGTCGTGCTGCTGGCGGCGCCCGTGGGCGACCACGCGGCGCTCACGGGCGGCGCGCGCGAGGTCCTGCGCCACGTCGTGGAGGAGCCGAGCGCCTGGGTGGGCGAGGACTGACCCTCAGGCCGGCACGACCCCGAGCGCGGCCCACGACAGCGCGGGCAGCGTGAGGCGCACCTCGCCGTCCTCGACCCGCACGTCGAGCTCGCGCAGGCCCACGGGCTGCGCGTCGCGCGTGTTCGTCACGAAGCGGTCGTGGCCGTCGGGGACCGTGAGCACGACGGCGTCGTGCGCGCCGCGCAGCGCGCCGTGCGCCCCCGCGAGCGTCACCTCGACCGGGTTCTCGGGGTCGCGGTTGACGCAGAACACCTCGACGCGGTCGCCCGCCGTCGTCGCCGCGACGTCGACGACGGGCACGTCCCCGTACGCGTCGGTCGGGACGGTCGCGCACTCGGCCGCGACGCGCAGCGCCGCCCCGCGGGCGCGCGCCGCCGTGACGGCGAACGGCCAGAAGATCGTCTGCCGCCACGCGTCCGCGTCCGGCTCGGTGCGGATCGGCGCGATGACGTTGACGAGCTGCGCCTGGTTCGCCATCGTCACGCGGTCGGCGTGCCGCACGAGCGAGTTGAGCAGGCTCCCGACCACGACCGCGTCGGCCACCGCGTACTCGTCCTCGATGATGCGCGGCGCGACGTTCCACGCGCCCGTGAGCAGCGGCTCCTTGTCCTGCTCGTTGAACCGGTCGAGGTACCAGACGTTCCACTCGTCGACGCTGATGCCGAGGCGGCGGCCCTGCATGCGCTCGCCGAGCGCGGCCTCCTCCTCGTCGAGGATCGCGGCGACGCTCTCGATGTACCGGTCGAGGCCGACGCCGGACGCGAGGAACGACGCGAGGTCGCCCGGCTTCTCCTCGTAGTACGCGTGCAGCGACACGTGGTCCACGAGTCCCGCCGTGAGGCGCACGACCTCGCGCTCCCACTCCCCGAACGTCGGCTGGTCCGCCGACGACGACCCGGCCGCGACGAGCTCGACCGTCGGGTCGACGAACCGCATGAGGCGAGCCGTCTCCGCCGCGAGGCGCCCGTACTCGTGCGCGGTCTTGTGCCCGATCTGCCAGTCGCCGTCCATCTCGTTGCCGAGGCACCACAGGCGGAAGCCGAACGGGTCGGCCGCGCCGTTCGCGCGGCGCTGGTCCGACAGCGCGGTGCCGCCCGGGTGGTTGCAGTACTCGAGGAGCTGGGCCGCCTCGGCGGCGCCGCGCGTGCCGAGGTTGACGGCCATCATGACCTCGAGGCCCGCGCGCTCGGCCCAGCCCGCGAACTCGTGCAGGCCCACCTGGTTCGTCTCGATGCTGTGCCACGCGGCGTCGAGCCGCACGGGCCGCTCCTCGCGCGGACCCACGGAGTCCTCCCAGCGGAACCCGGAGACGAAGTTCCCCCCGGGGTAGCGCACGACGGTCGCGCCGAGCTCGCGCACGAGCGCGAGGACGTCGCCGCGGAACCCGTCGGCGTCGGCGGACGGGTGCTGCGGGTCGTGGATGCCCCCGTAGACGCACCGGCCCATGTGCTCGACGAACGTCCCGAACACGCGCGGGGACAGGTCCCCCACGACGTCGGTCGGGTCGATCCGGATGCGTGCGTGCGTCATGGTCCTCGTTCCGTGTGCTCGTGCCGGCGCGGTCGGGCGGGCCGGGTCGGTCGGATGGGTCGGTCGGGTCGGGTCAGGCGGACGGTGCGGCGGGGCGCCGGGCGGTGCTCGCGCGCTCCACGAGCCGCGTCGGGACGAGGCGCGTCCCCGTCTCGACGACGCCCTCGCGCACCTGGCGCAGCACCTGGTCGACGAGCCGGCGCCCGACCTCGGCGAAGTCCTGGTGGACGGTCGTGAGCGGGGGCAGGAACTCGCTCGACTCCGGCAGGTCGTCGAACCCGACGACGCTCACGTCCTGCGGCACGCGGCGGCCGCAGTCGTGCAGCGCGCGCACGAGGCCGAGCGCCATCTGGTCGTTCGCGGCGAACACCGCGGTGAGGTCGTCGCGGCGCGCGAGGCGCAGCCCGGCCTCGTACCCGGACGTCGCGGACCAGTCGCCGCGTTCGATCGGGGGCACCGCGCGGCCGGCCTCCTCGAGCGTCGCGCGCCACGCCGACGCGCGCCGCTCGGCGGCGAAGGACGCCGCGGGCCCGGCCAGGTGGTGCACGGTCTCGTGCCCGAGACCGAGCAGGTGCTGCACGGCCTGGCGCGTGCCGTCGGCCTGGTCGGTGTCCACGACGGCGTACTTCTCGCCCGCGTCGGAGTCGGCGACGACCACGACGACGCCGGGCGGGAGGCTCACCTGCGCGACGTCGAGGAGGTGCACCTCCATGAGCAGGATGATCGCGTCGACCGCGAGCTCCCCGAGGCGCGTGAACGCGCCGTGCACGCCGCTCTGCGTGGGGGCCGCGACCGGGATGACGGTGATCGCGTAGCCCTCGGCGGCCGCGGACGTCGCGATCGCCTCGAGCGTGCGGACGTTGCCCGTGGTCGCGAGCGAGAAGAGGATCACGCCGATCGTGCGGAAGGACCCGCTCTTGAGGGCGCGCGCAGCGCTGTTGGGCCGGTAGCCGAGCTCGGCCATCGCGGCGAGCACGCGCGTGCGCGTCGCCTCGACGACGCCGGGGTGGCCGTTGGACACACGGGAGACGGTCTGCGCCGAGACGCCGGCGACGCGCGCGACGTCGGCCATCGACACGCGCCGCGCCGTGCGGAGGGCGATCCCCCCGGGGCGCGTCAGGGCGGTCGTCTCGTCGTCGAGCCCGTCGGTCATGGCGTCCTCGTCCTCGTCAGGTCGGCGCAGCGCCTGCGCCGGACCGGCGTCCTGGCCGGTCAGGGACCAGGGTAGGCGATGTTTGCGCAAACACCGAACGTCGTGCCATGCTCATGTTTACGCAAACACGCGGCGACGCCCGATGTCGCCGTCCCCCGATGGCGAGGACCACAACGCATGACGACGACGTCCCTCCCCGTGGCAGGGCACAAGCCACCGGTCGGCGCCCCCTCGTCCCCACCGGCGCGGCGCCGACGGCGCTCGTGGGCCGGCTGGGGCTTCGTGGGCCCGTTCATGGCGGTCTTCGCGCTCGTGTTCCTCGCGCCCATCGCGTACTCGATCTACCTCAGCCTGTTCCGCACGCAGATGGTGGGCGGCACGCGGTTCGTCGGCCTCGAGAACTACGGCCGGGCGTTCTCCGACCCGCAGTTCTGGGAGGCGCTCGGGCGCGTCGCGCTCTTCCTCGTGGTGCAGGTGCCGATCATGCTCGGCATCGCGCTCCTCGTCGCGCTCGCGCTCGACAGCGGCCGGCTCTACGGCAAGGCGTTCTTCCGGATCTCAATCTTCCTGCCGTACGCGGTGCCCGCGGTCGTCGCCACCCTCATGTGGGGCTTCATGTACGGCACCCGGTTCGGCCTCGTGGGCAACATCAACGACGCGTTCGGGGTCTCCCTGCCCAACCCGCTGTCGCCGGACCTCGTGCTCGCGTCGATCGGCAACATCGTGACCTGGGAGTTCGTGGGCTACAACATGCTCATCTTCTACTCCGCGCTGCGCGTGATCCCCACGTCGCTCTACGAGGCGGCGGAGCTCGACGGCGCGGGCCAGTGGCGCGTCATCACGGCCATCAAGCTCCCGGCGATCCGCGGCGCGCTCGTCATCGCGACGATCTTCTCGATCATCGGGTCGTTCCAGCTCTTCAACGAGCCGAGCATCCTCCAGGCGCTCGCGCCCAACGCGATCACGACGTACTTCACGCCGAACCTCTACGCCTACTCGCTGTCCTTCTCGGGCCAGCAGTACAACTACTCGGCCACGGTCGCGATCATCATGGGCGTCGTCACGATGATCGTCGCCTACGTGGTCCAGCTCCGCGGCATGCGCAAGGAGGCCTGAGACCATGACCGCCGCGACCCCCACGTCCGCCGCCCCGGCCGCGCGGACCGCCGCGCGCCCCGTGCGCCTGCGCACCCCGCGCCGCCGCCCCCACTCGGCCGACCGCCCGCGCCGCAGCGTGCTGCTCACGGTGCTCACCGGCGTCGTGCTCGTGTACTCGCTCGTCCCGCTCGTGTGGCTCGTCGTCAACGCGACCAAGACGCAGCCCGACCTGTTCGACAGCTTCGGCCTGTGGTTCGGCGGCGAGTTCGCGCTGGTCGACAACGTGGTGCAGACCCTGACGTACGACGACGGGATCTTCGTCCGCTGGCTCGGGAACACCCTGCTGTACGTGGTCGTCGGCGCCGGCGGGGCGACGTTCCTCGCCGTCATGGGGGGCTACGCGCTCGCCAAGTTCGACTTCCCGGGAAAGCGCGGCGTGTTCGCCACGGTGATCGGCGCGGTCGCCGTGCCCGGCACCGCGCTCGCCGTCCCGACGTTCCTCATGTTCAGCCAGATGGGCCTGACGAACACGCCGTGGGCCGTGATCATCCCGTCGCTCATCTCGCCGTTCGGCCTTTACCTCATGTGGGTGTACGCGGCCGAGTCGGTGCCCCAGGAGCTCCTCGAGGCGGCCCGCGTCGACGGGGCGAGCGAGGCGCGCACGTTCTTCCAGGTGTCGCTCCCGCTGCTCGCCCCCGGGATCGTCACCGTCCTGCTGTTCACGATGGTCGCGACCTGGAACAACTACTTCCTGCCGCTCATCATGCTCAAGGACCCCGACTGGTACCCGCTCACGCTCGGGCTCAACGCCTGGAACGCCCAGGCGGCCACGGCCGGCGGGCAGGCGATCTTCAACCTCGTCATCACGGGCGCCGTCCTGACGATCCTGCCCCTCGTGATCGCGTTCCTGTTCCTGCAGCGCTACTGGCAGTCCGGCCTCGCCGCCGGCTCGGTCAAGGAGTGACCGCCCGCCCCCGGACGACGCTCCCCGATCGCTCCCCCACCCGGTCCCCGCGACCGCACCCCGCACCACCCGCACCACCCGTCCGTCTGACGACGAAGTGAGAGGAACCCTCATGTCCCCCATCACCCGCCGGTCGCGTCGCGCGACCGCCGCCATCGCCGCCACCGGCGCGCTCGCGCTCGTGCTGACGGCATGCAGCTCCGGCTCGGGCGGCGGCAGCGCCGACGACGCCGAGAGCGCCGTCGAGGAGGGCGGCACCATCACGGTGTGGGCCTGGGACCCCACGCTCGAGAGCGTCGCCGCCGACTTCGAGGAGGCGAACCCCGGCGTCGAGGTCGACATCGTCAACGCCGGCACCGGCAACGACCAGTACACCGCGCTCCAGAACGCGATCGCCGCCGGCTCGGGCGTGCCCGACGTCGCGCAGATCGAGTTCTACGCGCTCCCGCAGTTCGCGCTCTCGGAGGCGCTCACCGACCTGTCGTCGTACGGCGCCGACGAGCTCGACGGCACGTTCACGCCCGGGCCGTGGGACGCCGTCACGCAGGGCGACGGCGTGTGGGCCCTGCCCACCGACTCCGGCCCGATGGCGCTGTTCTACAACAAGCGCGTGTTCGACGAGCACGGCATCGCCGTGCCGACCACGTGGGACGAGTACGTCGAGGCGGCCCGCGCGCTGCACGCCGCGGACCCGGGCACCTACATCACCAACGACACGGGCGACGCGGGCTTCACGACGTCGATCATCTGGCAGTCCGGTGGCCGCCCCTACCAGGTCGACGGCACGGACGTGACGATCGACTTCTCCGACGAGGGCACGCAGCGGTTCGCCACGACGTGGCAGCAGATGCTCGACGAGGACCTCGTCGCGCCCGTGACGTCGTGGAGCGACGAGTGGTACCAGGGCCTCGCCGACGGCTCGATCGCGAGCCTCGTCATCGGCGCCTGGATGCGCGGCAACCTCGAGACGTCGGTCGAGTCGGCCTCGGGCGACTGGGCCGTGGCCCCGATGCCGCAGTGGGAGGCCGGCGAGCAGGTGACGTCGGAGAACGGCGGCAGCTCGCTCGCGATCCCCGCCGCGAGCGAGAACCAGGACCTCGCGTGGGCGTTCCTCGAGTACGCGACCGCGGGCGACGGCATCGCGACGCGCGTCGCGGAGGGCGCGTTCCCCGCGACCGTGGCCGAGCTCGAGGCGGACGACTTCACGCAGCAGGAGTTCGAGTACTTCGGCGGCCAGAAGGTCAACGAGGTGCTCGCCGAGTCGGCCGCGAACGTCGCCGAGGGCTGGACCTACCTGCCGTTCCAGGTCTACGCGAACTCGATCTTCAACGACACGGTCGGCAAGGCGTACGTCTCCGGCACGACCCTCACCGACGGCCTGTCCGCGTGGCAGGACGCGTCCGTGACGTACGGCAAGGACCAGGGCTTCACCGTCTCCGAGTGACGGCCTGACCCGGGCCGGGGGGGGGGGGCCGCCCCCCC
>NZ_JAAFAN010000063.1:0-23246 GCF_010287905.1 Cellulosimicrobium composti | reverse complement strand
GCCCCTCCCCCGACCCGTCGACCCGCACCGGCGACGTCGCCGCCCGCCTGCGCACGCTGCCCGGCGTCGCGGACGCCGTGCTGCTCGGTCCCACCGACGAGAGCGCACGGATCACCCTCGCGTCGCCCCTGCCCGCGCCGACGGACGCCCAGGCCACCGCTGACGCCGCGAGCACCCTCCTCGCCGACGCGGCCGGCGGGGCGGCCTGGTCGCTGCGCGTCGAGGGCACCCGGCCCGGCGGCGGCAGCCTCGTCGTCGAGCACGGCCCGGGCGCGGCGAGCGGCGGCGTCGACCCGGCGACGGGCGCACCCCTCGCCGACCTCCTGGGCGCGGACGCGGTCGCCGACGCCGTCCGGCTCGTCGCGCACGACGCGGTCCGGCGCGTCCACCTCGCGCCGGGGATCGCGGCGGTCGAGGCCCGCGCCACCGAGGACCTCGTCGCCGTCGCGGCGCTCGCGCGCGCCGAGGACCGCGGGCTGACGAGCCTCGTCGTCGAGGGCTACGGCGTCGGCCTGTTCGAGGGCGACGGCCGCTCCGTCCCGGACGACGCGCTGCTCGCCCTCGTCACCGGCGCGGCCGCGCTGCCGTCGGTCACCCAGGTCGCGTACGAGACCGTGCGCAGCACCGTCCCGGCCGACCCTCTGCTCACGGTCGTCACGTCCGGCCCGGCCGCGGACGTCGCCCGCTGGCTCGACGACGCCGCACCCCCGGGCCCGGCGCTCGCCTACCAGGTGCAGGGATCGTCCGACGACGGGACGTCCACGACACGGTCCGGGTTCGTCGGGGGCACGGCCCCCGCGACCGCCGACCGGCCCACCGACGCGTGCGCGCCGCACGACCTCACGATCGCCGCTGCCGGGGTCGACGCCGCCGCGGGCCGCCGGTTCCTCACGCTCACCGCGCGCAACGACGGCGCGACGCGGTGCGCCCTCGCAGGCAGCCCGGGGGTGCGCTTCGTCGCGGACGTCGGCACGGAGACCGACGTGCTCCTGGAGCCCGACGACGCCGCGGCGTCACCCGTCGTGCTGGAGCCCGGTGCCGCGGCCTCGGCCCTGCTGTCGTGGCGCGGCGGGTCCACGGCCGGCGGCCCGGCGCTCGTCGTGACGCTGCTCGTCGCGCCGCACCCCGGCGACCCGGAGACGGTCGTGCCGCTCACGGGCGTCCCCGGGGTGGGCGACGGCCTCGACCTTCTCGGGGGCGGGACCGCGACCGTCGGGGCGTGGACCCTCGCCGGCTGAGGGTGGGGCCGCCCGTCGGCGTCAGAGCGCGCGGCGGGTGCGGACGGCGCCGGCGAGCTCGCGCAGCAGGTCGGCCGTGGTGTCCCAGTCGATGCACGCGTCGGTGACCGACTGCCCGTACACGAGGCCGCTCGGCGCGGGCTTCTGCGCGCCCGCCACGAGGAAGCTCTCCATCATGAGACCCGTGATGCCCTCCTCGCCCTCGGCGAGGCGCGCGGAGATCTCTCGCACGACCTCCGCCTGGCGCACGTGGCTCTTGCCCGAGTTGCCGTGCGAGGCGTCCACGACGAGCCCGTGCTCCGCGACGCCGCCGAGGCCCGAGGTGCGCGCGACCGCGAGCGCCGCCGCGACGTCGTCGGCCCCGTAGTTGGGGCCCGAGCGGCCGCCGCGCAGGATGACGTGGCAGTCGGGGTTGCCCGCGGTCTCGACGGCCGCCGCCCGGCCGAGCGAGTCCATGCCGAAGAACGTGTGCTCGCTCGCGGCCGTGATGCAGCCGTCGACCGCGATCTGCACGTCGCCGTCGGTCGCGTTCTTGAACCCGACGGGCATGGACAGGCCCGAGGCGAGCTGGCGGTGCACCTGCGACTCGGCGTTGCGCGCGCCGATCGCGCCCCAGGACACGGCGTCGGCGATGTACTGCGGGCTCGTGGGCTCGAGGAACTCGCACGCGGCCGGGACGCCCGCGTCGAGGACGCCGAGCAGCACCTCGCGCGCGAGGCGCAGGCCGTGGTGCACGTCGTGCGAGCCGTCGAGGTGGGGGTCGTTGATGAGGCCCTTCCAGCCGACGGTGGTGCGCGGCTTCTCGAAGTACACGCGCATGACGACCATGAGGTCGTCGGCGAGCTCGTGCGCGACGGCGGCGAGCCGGCTCGCGTAGTCGAGCGCGGCCTCGGGGTCGTGCACCGAGCAGGGGCCGACGATGACGAGGAGTCGGTCGTCGTCGCCCGCGAGGACGTCGCGGACCTCGCGGCGGGACGTCGTCACGAGGTCGCTGCGCGTCGCGCCGAGCGGCAGGTCCGTGAGCATCGTGCGGGGCGCGGGGAGCGCGTCGAGGGCGCGCACCCGCAGGTCGCTCGTGCGCGCCTGGAGCTCGGGGCTGTCCACGGGGTCGACGGTACTCGTCGCGACGTCGGACGACGCGGCGGGGGCGACGGGTTCGGGGTGGGTGGTCGTGCTGGTCACGGGGGGCTCCTGGTCTCTGCGGCGGGGTGGGGGGCCGCCGTGCGACGGATGCTCAGCGGCGCTCACCGGCCTGCTGCCGCCCGTGGTCCCGGAGCGGCCCGTCTCACGACGAAGGGCCCGGACGCGGTCCGCGTCCAAGGCCCTGTGCTGGCTCCGGGTGGTGATCTGTGGTCAGGCTGACGCCCGCACGGCCCCACCGGGAGCCTGCGTAAAGCGCCAATACCACTGAGAAGTCACGAGGTGACCGTAGCACAGCGCCTCCGAGGGGCGGACGGCGCGTCTCACGAGGTGAGCGCGTGGCGCCCGCGCACCCAGCCGTCGCGCGGCCGGGCGACCGGCCCGCGTCCCTGCGCCTACGCTCGGGGGATGCCGATCCCCGAGTTCGTCGCCGCCCTGCGGTCCCACGTCGGGACCGACCTGCTGTGGATGCCGGGGGTCTCGGCCGTCGTGGTGGACGACGACGGCCGGGTCCTGCTCGGGCAGCGCGCCGACACCGGGCAGTGGGCCGTGATCAGCGGGATCCTCGAGCCGGGCGAGGACCCGGCGGTCGGCCTCGCGCGCGAGGTCCTCGAGGAGACCGGGGTCGAGGTCGCGGTGGACGCGCTCGTCGCCGTGACCGTCACGGAGCCGGTCCGGTACCCGAACGGCGACCTCAGCCAGTACCTCGACCTCGCGTTCGTGTGCCGGCCGGTGTCGCCCGCCGCCGCTGCCGCCGCGCACGTCGCCGACGACGAGTCGCTCGCGGTGTCGTGGTTCGCGCCCGACGCGCTGCCGGACGACCTCGCGCGCTCGACGACCGAGCGCCTCGCCCACGCGCGCCGGTGGCTCGACGACCCGTCAGCCGGGCCGTTCTTCGCCCGCTGACGGCCCGCCCGCGCTCCCGGCCGTCGGCTCGACCGCCGGTGCGGGCCCGTCCGTCGTCCGCGGGCCCAGCCAGCGGACCGCGAGCAGGCACGCGTCGTCGTCCTGCGGGGCGCGCGCGACCACGGCCGCGAGCAGGTCCTCCCCGTCCAGGCCAGCCTCGAGCGCGTTCGTGACGATCTCCGCGAGCTCGTCGAGCGCGAGCCCGAGCGGACGGTCCCGGCGCTCGACGACGCCGTCCGTGAAGAGCAGCAGCAGGTCGCCGGGCGCGAGCGCCACCGTGTCGGCGACGCGCGGCGTCGTCCCCCGCACCCCGAGCGGCGTCGAGCGCGCCTCCCACAGGTAGTGGGAGTCGCCGTCGGCCGGCACGAGCAGCGGCGGGAGGTGCCCGGCGCACGTGTAGCGCAGCGCGCCCCGGCCGAGGTCCAGCTCCGCGTACACGAGGCTCGCCATGAACCCCGTCCCGGTGCGGTCCACGAACCGGTCGAGGCGCCCCAGGACCTCCTCGGGCGGCAGGCCCGTGTCCGACGCCGCGCGGACCGCCGTGCGGAGCTGGCCCATCGACGTCGCGGCCTTGAGCCCACGACCCACCACGTCGCCCACCGAGAGCGCGACGACGTCCGGGGCGACGCGGAACGTGTCGTACCAGTCGCCCCCGACCTGCAGGTCGTGCACGCCCGGGCGGTACCGCGCCGAGATCTCCACCGCCGGGTCGTCGACGATCCCGTCCGAGAGCATCGCGCCCTGGAGCTCGCTCGCGACGGAGACGCTCTGCTCGTGGGTCGTGGCCCGCGCGAGCGCGAGCGCCGCGAGCTGGCCCGCGGCGGCGGCCGTGCCCAGGTCGAGCGGGTCGGCCCCCGCCGCGCGGCGCGGCGCGAGCGCGAGCACGCCGAGCAGCGCGCCCGCCGTGCGCAGCGGCACGACGACGGTCCCGTCCTCGCGGACCGCGGGCTCCGTGAGCTCGTCGATCGTCGGGGCGGCCAGCGCCTCGGCACCGCCCCAGCGCCGCAGCGGCCCGCTCTCCTGCGCCGTCCACAGCGCCGCGTCCCCCGCGCCCAGGAGGGTCACGGCGGTGCGCAGCAGGACCCACGCGACGCCGTCGAGCCCGGCGACGCTCGCGAGGTCGGCCGCGATGCCGTGCAGGAGCCGCACCCGGCGCTCCGCGTCCTCCGCCGCGCGCCGCGCCCCCACGAGCTCCTGCTCGAACCGCGAGCGCTCGCGCGCGCTGAGCATCGCGACCTCGACGAGCCGCTCGCCGCGGACCTCGCGCTCCGTCGCGGTGAGCAGCACGGGCTCGCGGCCGTGCGGCGTCCGCAGCTCGACCGCCACCTCGTCCACGCGGCCCTCGATGTGCAGCAGGGGGCTGACGTGCGTCTCCCAGTAGATCCGGCCCCCGACCGTGAGGAGGTCGGCGAGGCGGCGGCCCGCGACGGCCTCGACGTCGGGGACCTCGATCATCCGGAGGAACTCGTGGTTCGCGTCGAGGACCCGCACCTCGGCGTCGAGGAGCAGGAGCGCGACGGGCGCGAGCGCCCACCGCTCGGCGCGGGACGTCACCACCGGTCGCCCCCGAGCCAGTCGCGCATCGCGGCGACCAGGAGCGCGGGGTGCGAGAGGTTGGGGCAGTGGCCGACGGAGTCGATGACGACGAGGTCGCTGTCCGGGAGGTGCTCGTGCACGTAGTGACCGACCTCGAGCGGCGCGATGACGTCGACCCGGCTCTGCACGACGAGGCACGGCGTGCGGACCCGCGCCAGGTCCGCACGGTTGTCGCCGAGGAACGTCACGCGCGCGAACTTCCGCGCGACGGCCGGGTCGTTGCGGCGGAACACCTCGGCGAGCTCGTCGCCGAGCGCCGGGCGGTCCGGGTTGCCGACGATCACGGGCGCCATCGCCTGGGTCCAGCCCAGGTAGTTCGCGTCCATCGTCTCGAGGAGCTCGTCGATCTCCTCCGCGGTGAAGCCGCCGTGGTAGCCGTCGTCGTCGATGTACCGCGGGCTCGGGCCCACGAGCACGAGGCGGTCGAACAGGTCCGGCCGCTCGGCCGCCGCGAGCAGCGCGATCATCGCGCTCACCGAGTGGCCCACGAGGGTCACCGGGTCGTCGGCGACGGCCTCCACGATCTCGACGACGTCCGCGACGTAGCCCGACAGGTCGGCGTGCCGGTCCGGGTCGTACGCGGTCGGGTGCGAGGCGCCGCATCCCGAGTGGTCGAACAGGACGACGCGGTGGTCCGTGGCGAACACGGGCGCGACGTTGCGCCACATCGACTGGTCGCCGCCGAAGCCGTGCGCGAAGACCATGGTCGGCCCGTCCTCGGGCCCCATGGTCCGGACGTTGTTGCGTTCGCGCACCTCCACGGGTGAAAGCGTAGGGCGAAACGCGCTCGTACGAGCAGGCGCGGCGCGGGTGAGATCGCGCGACGGCGCCCTTCGGGCGGCCGCGGGCGCACGCGTGCACGGCACAATGTGCTCATGCGTGTCTCGGCGAAGGCTGACTATGCGGTACGGGCGTGCGCCGAGCTCGCGGCGTCCCCCCACGGCGACCCCGTGCGGGCGGAGGACCTCGCGACGGGCCAGGGCCTGCCGGTGAGCTTCCTCGAGCGCATCCTCGGCGACCTGCGCCGCGCGGGCATCGTCGCGAGCGTGCGCGGCCGCTCCGGCGGTCACCGGCTCGCGCGTCCGGCGAGCGAGGTGACGCTCGCGGACGTGTTCCGCGCCGTCGACGGGCCGCTCGTCACCGTGCGCGACGAGCGCCCCCCGAGCCTGGAGTACGAGGGCTCCGCCGCGGCGCTCCTCGAGGTCTGGGTCGCACTCCGCGCGAGCGTCCGCGACGTGCTCGACCGCGTGACGATCGACGACGTCGTCCGTCGCGACCTGCCCGAGAGCGTCCATGCGCTCGCCGCGCGAGCGGACGCCTGGGAGAACCCCTGACCCCTGGCCGCGACGCGGCCCGTTAACACTGGCCCACCATGTGGTCGGCGCTTCACATACTGGACCCTCCCGGTCAACCTTGTCGGGACACGTCGGGACCCTCCCGACGCCCCGAGCAAGGAGGCCCTGGTGCGGACCCTCGTCCTGCTGGCCCTCGTCGGCCTCGGCGCCCAGCTCGTCGACGGCAGCCTCGGCATGGCGTACGGCGTGACCTCGACGACGCTCCTGCTCGCAATCGGCACCAACCCCGCGGCGGCGTCGGCCACGATCCACCTCGCCGAGATCGGCACGACCCTCGCGTCCGGCGCGGCGCACTGGCGGTTCGGCAACGTCGACTGGGCGGTCGTGCGGCGCATCGGCGTCCCCGGCGCGATCGGCGCGTTCGCGGGCGCGACGTTCCTGTCGAGCCTGGCGACGGACGTCGCGGCCCCGGTGATGTCGCTCCTGCTCCTCGGCCTCGGGTTGTACGTGCTCGCGCGGTTCACGGTCGCCGGGCTGCCGACGGGCCGGCTCGGGCTGCCGCTGCGCAAGCGGTTCCTCGCCCCGCTCGGCCTCGTCGCGGGCTTCGTCGACGCCACCGGCGGCGGGGGCTGGGGCCCGGTCGGGACGCCCGCGCTGCTCGCGTCGGGCCGCATCGAGCCGCGCAAGGTCGTCGGCTCGATCGACACGAGCGAGTTCCTCGTCGCGATCGCGGCGTCCCTCGGCTTCCTCGTCTCGCTCGGCTCGCAGGGCATCGACCTCCTCTGGGTGGCGGCGCTGCTCCTCGGCGGCCTCGTCGCCGCGCCGGTCGCGGCCTGGCTCGTGCGGCTGCTCCCGCCGCGCATCCTCGGCTCGGCCGTGGGCGGCGTCATCGTCCTGACGAACGTGCGCACGCTCCTGCGCTCCGACTGGGTCGACGCGAGCAGCGCCGTCCAGGGCGTCGTGCTCGGCTTCGTCGCCGTGGTGTGGGCGGCGGCCGTCGTCTGGTCCGTGCGCGCGCACCGCCGCGCCGTCGCGTCGCAGCCGGCGGCCGGGACGGCGTCGGACCCGTCCCCGGCACCCGAACCGGCGACCGCCCCCCGCTGACCCGGCGCCACCCACTGACCCGGCCCCGCCGAACATGCGGTTGTCGCCCGACCTGGCGTCAGGTCGGGCGGTATCCGCATGGTCGGCCAGCGACAACCGCATGCTCGTCAGTCATGCGCGTACCGGCGCACGAACGCCGCGAGGATCCGGTGCGGCTCGCGGACGTCGCCGCGCCGCACCCTCGCCTCGACCTCGCCCGCGGCCTCGGGCGGGAAGTACCCGTAGTCCCGGTAGACGCCGATGCGCGTGAGGATCCCGTCCAGGTCGAGCTCGGGGTGGAACTGCGTGGCGTAGAGGTTCTCCTTGACGCGGAACATCTGCACCGGGCACGCGTCCGACGTCGCGAGCAGGACGGCGTGCGGCGGCAGCTCACGCACCGCCTCCTTGTGGCCCACGTAGGCCTCGAACGCGTCCGGGAGGTCGGCGAGCAGGGGGTCCGCCCGCCCCTCCGGCGTGAGGCGGATCGTCACGGGCGAGATCGGCTCGGCGTACGTGCCGTCGAGCACCGCGCCCTCGTGCAGGCCGAGCGTCCCGACGCCGTAGCACGCGCCGAGGAACGGGACGTCGCGCTCGACGATCTCGTCGAGGAGCGGGGCGAGCTCTCGCTCGACCCGGCGCTGCGTCGCGGACTTGCGCTCCTCGGGCAGCGACGAGTCGAACGGGCTGCCGCCGACGATCACCCCCGAGTAGTCGCCGAGGTCGATCGCCGGCAGCGGTCCGGCCTCCATCCGGACGCGGTGCAGCGCGTCCGCGTCGAGCCCCGCGTAGCGGAGGACGGCGGCGTGCTCGCCGTCCGCGGCGGGGTCCTCGGCGCGGGAGGCGAGGAGCAGGAAGGGCCGCATGCCGGTCAGGGTAGGAGCGCCGCCCGCGCCTCGCCCGCCGGGGCGGACCGGCGGGCGAGGGCTCAGCTCCAGCGGAAGAGCCGGACCCCGAGCGGCAGGAGCACCGCGGTCCACACCGCCATGACGACGACCTGCACCGTGGGGAAGCCGGGCTCGAACCACCCCGCCGTCATCGCCTGCGACGCGGCCCCGAGCGGCGTGAGCCTCCCGATCTGCGCCACGGCCTCGGGCATGATCGGCCCCGGCGTCCACAGCCCCGAGAGGAAGAGCAGCGGGAAGTAGATCAGCGTCCCGATCGCGGACGCGGTGCTCGCCTTGGGCGCGCGCGCCGCGACGAGCGTGCCCAGCGCGTACATCGACGCGACGCCGAGGACGAACGCGAGCGCGACCGTCCCCGCGTTGCGCGGCGCGGGCAGCCCGAACACGAGCTCGCCGACGACGAGCGCGACCGCGGACGACACCACGACCGCCACGAGGTTGATGACGAGGTGCGCGACGACGATCCCCTGCGGCCGCATCGGCGTCGTGGACAGGCGCCGCAGCAGCCCCTTCTCGCGGAACGTCGCGAAGTACACCGGCATCGTGGTGAGCGCCGGGGTCGCGATCGCGGCCGCGAGCACGACGGGCACGTAGAGCGAGACGGCGGTGAGGCCGAGCCACGGCGGGGGCGCGTCCTCGATCGGGGTGCGCATGCCGGGGATGGCGAACCCGACCCCGACGAGCAGGACGGTGGGGAACACGAGCGCGAAGAACACCGTTCCGGGGTCGCGCAGCCACAGGCGCGCCTCGGTCGCGAGCAGCACGCCGAACCCGCGCCAGCCGGTGCTGCGGCGGGCGGGCGCGACGGACGGGGTCAGGGTCGTGGCGGTCATCGGGACTCCCCTCGGGTCGGCCGGGCGTCGGTCGCGTCCGGGTCGTAGGTGCGGCCGGTCACGGCCACGAACACGTCCTCGAGCGTGCGCGAGACGGTCCGGACGTCGTCGGGCACGACCTCGTGCTCGGCGAGCGCGAGCACGACGGCGGGCAGCACCCGCCGCGAGCCCGTCACCTCGATCTCCCGCCCGGGCGCCGGGGGCGCCTCGACGTGCTCGACGTCCGCGAGCCCGGCGATCGTGTGCAGCGCGAGGTCGTGGTCCGCGGGCGGGACGCGCAGCCGCACGGTGCGCGAGGTGTCGACGGAGTCGACGAGCTCCGCGGGCGTGCCCTGCGCGACGACGCGACCGCGGTCGATGATGACGAGCCGGTCGCACAGGCGCTCCGCCTCGTCCATGAAGTGCGTGACGAGCAGGATCGTCACGCCGCGGTCGCGCACCCGCTCCACGAGCTCCCACGTCGCGCGGCGGGCCGCGGGGTCCAGGCCCGTGGTGAGCTCGTCGAGGATCGCGACGCGCGGGTTGCCGACGAGCGCGAGCGCGATCGACAGGCGCTGCTTCTGCCCGCCCGAGAGCTTCGCGAACGCGACGCGTCGGTGCTCGGCGAGGTCGAGCAGGTCGAGCAGCTCCTCGACGTCCCCCGGCGTCGCGTAGAACGACGCGAAGAGGCGCATCGCCTCCTCGACGGTGATCCTCTCGTTGAGCGCGACCTCCTGGAGCTGGACCCCGACGGCGTCGCGCACCGCGGCGGGGTCGGCCTGCGGGTCGACGCCGAGCACGCGGACCGTGCCGCCGTCGGCCTCGCGCAGCCCCGCGAGGCACTCGACGGTCGTGGTCTTGCCCGCGCCGTTGGGGCCGAGGATGCCGAAGATCTCCCCGGCGGCGACGGTGAAGGACACGTCCTCGACGGCGACCTTCCGGGCGCCGGACCCCTTCGGCCCGGGGTACGTCTTGCGGAGGTTGCGGACCTCGACGACGGGCTCGGGCGCGGCGGTCGTCCCGGGCGACCGGGTGGCCGACGTCGCGGTCGCGCCGCCGGTGGGCGGTGGTGCGGTGGTCATGGTGCCTCCAGGTGGGTGTGCGCCACCCGCGGGCGGCGCGGCGCGCCGTCCGGAGGGGGTGGTGTCGGGTTGTCGGTGGTGGCCGGTCAGGCGCTCGCGCTCGCGGCGAACTCGACCGGGCGGACGGCGGCGCCCCGCAGGACGGCGCGCAGGAGCAGGGCGGCGAGCACGGCCCCGAGGGCGCCGCCGAGGAGGGCGAGCCCCACGGGCGTGCCGTCGAGACCGACGGCGCGCGCGAGCCCGTTGCCGAAGAAGCCGGAGCGCAGGAAGACCTCGGTGACCGCCACGGTGCCGAGCGACGCGACGACGAGCAGCACGCCACGCACGAACCCGTACCCGTAGAAGCCGGCCGCGATCACCATCCCGGCGAGGTAGTACACGACGCACGAGATCCCCTCGACGAGGCTCACGAGGACGACCTCGGACCCGTCGCCGTAGAGCTGTCCGAGATCCCCTTCCGTCGGCCACCCGACGCGCCGGAACAGCGTCCACTCGCCCCACTTCACGAGCGCGGCCGCGATCCCGAACGTCAGGCCGGAGACGGTCGCGCCGATCCAGAGCCCGTGGGTGTACGACCGTCGGGTGCCGCCCGCGGCGACGTGCACGGCGATCGTCATGAGCGGGAGGATGATGCCCATCACGAAGAGGAAGAACTTCGCCGAGCCCGCGACGCCGCCCACGGCCTCGATGCTCACGTCGTCGTTGCGCGTCATGATCCACAGGATCAGCACGCCGACGACGAGCGCGATGGCCCAGAACCACAGGCCCACGAACCACGTGCCGCCGATGAAGTACGAGGCGACGGCGCGCACTCCCCGCCGGTGGGCGGCGGTCTCGAGCGCGCGGCGCTCCGCGGCGCGGTCTGCGGTGGCGGTCATCGTGCCTCCTCCCTCTCGGCGTCCGTCCCGGCGCCGGGGCGGCCGGTGCGGGTGAGGTGCACGAACAGGTCCTGGACGGGCACGGCGCCCACCTCGAGCCCCGCCTCGACGGCGGCGGCGCGCTCGTCGTCGGCGAACGTGCCGAACAGCGTCACCTGGGCGGTGCCGCCGAGCCGTTGGCGCGCGAGCACCTCGCGCCCCGCGGCGTGCCGCTCGACGACGTCGGCCGGGCCGGTGAGGCTCACGCCGCGGGCCCGCACGTCGTCGGCGTTCTCGGCGAGCAGCACGCGGCCGCGGTCGATGATCACGACGTCCTCGAACAGCCGCTCCACCTCGGTGATGAGGTGGCTCGACAGCAGGACCGTGCGCGGGTGCTCGGCGTAGTCGGCGACGAGGGCGTCGTAGAACGCGTACCGGCTCGGCGCGTCCATGCCGAGGTAGACCTCGTCGAAGATCGTCAGCGGCGCGCGCGACGCCAGGCCGATCACCGCGCCGAGCGCGGACCGCTTGCCGCGCGACATCTCGCTGGGCTTCCTGCGCACGTCGACCTCGAGCTCGTCGAGGAGGCGCGCCGCGAGGTCGGCGTCCCAGCGGGGACGCAGGTCCGCGTAGTACGCGAGCGTGTCGCGCGCCTTGTCGGACTCCCACACGTCGCCGCTCTCGCGGACGAGCTGGGTGTGCGTCGTCGTCCACACGTTCTCGAACGGGTCCTCGAGCTCGCCTGGCAGGCCGACGCGCACGGACCCCGACGTCGGCCGGCGGAACGCGGCGAGCAGCGCGGCGAGGGTCGTCTTGCCCGCGCCGTTGCGGCCGAGCAGGCCGGTGATGACGCCGGGGCGGATCGTCAGGGTCGCGTGGTCGAGCGCGGGCGCGTCGTCGCCGCGCGCGTAGCGCACGACGACGTCGCGCACCTCGGCGGCGAAAGGCTCCGGCCCGGGGAGGGCGGGGCCGGTCGGGTCGGTGGGGCGGCTGGCGGGCCGGGCGGTCACGGGTCTCACCTCGGGGTGGGGTCGGTGGTCGGGCCGGTGCGGGGAGCGCCTCCGGTGCCGGGACCGGCGGGGCGCGGGCGGCCGAGGACGTAGTCCACGACCTCGGACGTCGGGATGTCGAGGAGGTCGGCCTGCGCGAGCGCGGGCGCGAGCACCTCGTCGAAGAAGCGCGCACGGTGGTCGGCGAGGAGCTTCTCGCGCGCACCGGGCGCGACGAACATGCCGAGCCCGCGCCGCTTGTACAGGACGCCCTCGTCGACCAGGCCGGCGAACGCCTTGGCCGCGGTCGCCGGGTTGATGCGGAACGTCGTCGCGAACTGCGTCGTGGACATGACCTGCTCCTCCTCCGCGAGCTCTCCCGCGAGCACCTGCGCCCGGATCATCTGCGCGATCTGGAGGTAGATGGGTTCAGGTCCGTCGAACATGGGCCCCATCCTCTCCCGCCTCGCGCGTCCTGTGGTTCATTACTCCACTAATGAACCATGGATGCGTGATCAGGCGCAACCCCCGGCCGACGACCCGCCCCCGCTCACCCGTGGCGGGCAGTTCCCCCCGGCGCCGCGCGGTGGGAGCCTGGGAGGGTCCGACGTCCGCGGCGGGTCCACGCCCTCCGGGCGCCGGCGGTCACGAAGGAGTGAGGCAGCGATGGTCACGATTCGACGCGGGTTCTCCAGCTTCTCGGCGGACGACCTCGACGCGGTGCGCGCGTTCTACGGAAACACCCTCGGGCTCTCCGTCACCGCCCTCGACGGGGGCAACGGCCTGGTCCTCCACCTCGGGGGCGGCTCGGACGTGTTCGTCTACCCGAAGGAGGACCACCGGCCGGCCGCCTTCACCGTCATGCACCTCACCGTCGACGACGTGGACGAGGTCGTCGACGAGCTCACCGCGAAGGGCGTGACGTTCGAGCGCTACGAGGGGTTCGACCAGGACGAGAAGGGCATCGTGCGCGGGTTCATGGAGGGCGGCGACGGCGCCTGGCTCACCGACCCGGCCGGCAACATCGTCGGCCTCGCCGACGGCGAGACCATGCGGCGCATGGTCGATGGCTGACGCCCGTCCGCACGACGGCCACCAGGACGCGGCAGGGCCCCGGTCGACGACCGGGGCCCTGCCGTGGCGTCGCGGGGCGTCACCCGCCGCGGATCAGGCGGGGGCCGACGCCCCCGCGAACGCGGCGCGGACGCCGTCGAGGTCCTGCGCGACGAGCTCGGCGAGCTGCACGGCGTTGAGCGCCGCGCCCTTGCGGAGGTTGTCGTTCGAGACGAAGAGCACGAGCCCGCGCCCGCCCGGCACCGACTGGTCGGTGCGGATGCGGCCCACGAACGACGGGTCCTCGCCCGCCGCCTCGAGCGGGTTCGGCACGTCGGACAGCGCGACGCCCGGGGCGGCGGCGAGGATCTCGCGCGCCCGGTCCGGCGTGATCGCCGCGGCGAACTCGGCGTGGATCGCGAGCGAGTGCCCCGTGAACACGGGGACGCGCACGCACGTGCCCGCGACCGCGAGGTCGGGCAGGCCGAGGATCTTGCGCGACTCGTTGCGCAGCTTCTTCTCCTCGTCCGTCTCCTCCAGGCCGTCGTCGACGATCGACCCGGCGAGCGGGACGACGTTGAACGCGATCGTCCGCGGGAACTTCACCGGCTCGGGGAAGGCGACCGCGCCGCCGTCGTGCACGAGCCCGACGAGGCCCTCGCCCGTGCCTTCCGCCGCCGCACCGGCGACGGCCTGGGCGCGCAGCTCCTCCGCGCCCGCGAGACCCGCGCCGGACACCGCCTGGTACGTCGCGACGATCAGGCGCTCCAGCCCCGCCTCGTCCGCGAGCGGCTTGAGCACCGGCATCGCGGCCATCGTCGTGCAGTTCGGGTTCGCGACGATGCCCTTGCGCGCCTCGCGCAGCGCGCCCGGGTTCACCTCGGAGACGACGAGCGGCACGTCCGGGTCCATGCGCCACGCGGACGAGTTGTCGATGACGACGGCGCCCGCCGCCGCGAAGCGCTCGGCCTGCGCCTTCGAGGTCGCGCCGCCCGCGGAGAACAGCGCGACGTCGATCCCGCGCAGGTCCTCGGTCGAGGTCGCGGCGACATCCTCCACGACGACGTCCGTGCCGCGCCACGGGAGCGTCGACCCGGCCGACCGCGCGGAGGCGAAGTACCGGATGCTCCGGACGGGGAAGTCGCGCTCGTCGAGGAGGCGGCGCATCACGGCGCCCACCTGGCCGGTCGCGCCGACGACGGCGACGTTCAGGCCCTGACGGTTCTCGGTGCTCATGGTCCAGTCCTCTCAGCGGCCGGTGCCGGCGTAGACGACGGCCTCGCCGTCGGCGTCGAGCTCGAACGCGGTGTGCACGGCGCGCACCGCCTCGTCGAGCGAGTCCTCACGCGTCACGACCGAGATGCGGATCTCCGAGGTGGAGATCATCTCGATGTTGATGCCCGCGTCGCGCAGCGCGCCGAACAGCTTCGCCGAGACGCCCGGGTGCGACTTCATGCCCGCGCCCACGAGCGACAGCTTGCCGATCTGGTCGTCGAACTGCAGCGAGTCGAACCCGATCTCCGCCTGCAGCGCGGACAGCGCCGACATCGCCGCCGGGCCGTCGCCCTCGGGGAGGGAGAACGAGATGTCCGTGAGACCCGTGCGGGCGGCCGACACGTTCTGGACGATCATGTCGATGTTCACGCCCGAGCCCGCGACCACCTCGAAGATGCGCGCCGCCGTGCCCGGGACGTCGGGCACGCCGACGACGGTGATCTTGGCCTCGCTGCGGTCGTGCGCGACGCCGGAGATGATCGGGTCTTCCATGACGGTCTCCTCGGGAAGGTCTGCGGTGCTGGTCGGGCTGCCGGGGCGGGGCGCGGTGTAGGCGTCCGCGCGGACGAACGTGCCCTCCGTGCCGCTGAAGGACGAGCGCACGTGGATCGGGACGCCGTAGCGGCGGCCGTACTCGACGCACCGCAGCGCGAGGACCTTCGCCCCGCTCGCCGCCATCTCCAGCATCTCCTCGTACGTGATGCTGTCGATCTTCCGCGCGCTCGGCACGATGCGCGGGTCCGCCGTGAACACGCCGTCGACGTCCGTGTAGATCTCGCACACGTCGGCGCCCAGCCCGGCGGCGAGCGCGACGGCCGTCGTGTCCGACCCGCCGCGGCCCAGCGTCGTCACGTCGTTCGTCGACTGCGTGACGCCCTGGAACCCGGCCACGATCGCGACCTGCCCCTTGTCGAGCGTCTCGCGCACGCGCGTCGGCACCACGTCGACGATGCGCGCCTTGCCGTGCACCGCGTCCGTGATGACACCCGCCTGCTGGCCCGTGAACGACTTCGCCTTCACGCCGAGGTTCGTGATCGCCATCGCGAGCAGCGACATCGAGATGCGCTCGCCCGCGGTGAGGAGGATGTCCATCTCGCGCTGCGGCGGGAGGGGGGTGACCTGCTGCGCCAGGTCGATGAGCTCGTCCGTCGTGTCGCCCATCGCCGAGACCACGACGACCACGTCGTTCCCGGCCCGCTTCGCCTCCGCGATGCGCTTGGCCACCCGCTTGATGCTCTCGGCGTCCGATACCGACGATCCGCCGTACTTCTGCACGACAAGTGCCACGTGCTGCTCCGTCTGTCGCCGGCCTCCGTCTCTCTCAACGGCCCGCCGGGTGCTGTCTGGGTCGAACGATGATACGCACGCGGCGCGCGGTCCGGCCACGACCGTCCCGCCATGCGGCCGCCCACGGGGTGCGTGCGCGGCCCTCAGGGGGGTCAGGCCGGGTGGTGGCTCCGGTCGAGCGGGGCGCGACGGGGGTCGGGGCGGAGGCGGGCGCGTCGGCGTCGCGGGCGGTCGGGCCTGCCACGACGGCGTAGGCGAGGCCGACGACGAGGGCGCCGCCGACGAGGTTGCCGAGGCCGACCCAGGTGAGGTTGCGCGCGAAGTCGGGCCACGTCGTCGGGCCGAGGTCGCCGAGGAGGCCGAGCGAGAAGGTCGTCATGTTGGCGACGACGTGCTCGAAGCCGGAGGCGATGAAGGCGAGGACCGCCCAGAACAGGACGATCGCCCGGCCCGCCTCGGAGCGCAGGCGGCCGCACGCCCAGATCGCGGCGCACACGAGCAGGTTGCACAGGACGCCGCGGAAGAAGAGCTCGCCGCCGGTCTCGTGCGCCTTGGCGCGGAGCATCGCCGCGAGCATGTCGCCCGCGGCGGGGTTCGAGCGCAGGACCCCCGCCTGCGTGACGGCCCAGCCGAAGAGCATCGACCCGGCCAGGTTGCCGACGAGGCACAGGACGAGCGTGGCGACGGCGTCGCGCACCCGGACGGCGCGCGTCGCGACGCCCTGGGCGAGGACCATCATCGCGGACGTCGCGAGCTCGGCACCGGCGAACACGACGAGCGTGAGCGCGGCGGCGAACACGCCGCCCGCGACGAGCCGCTCCCCCGGTGAACCGGCCGCGAGGAAGGGACCCGCCGTCGCGACCATGAGCATGACGCCGACGCCGACGTACGTGCCCGCGAGCGCCGCGGACACGAGGTAGCGCGCGGGACGTCTCGCCGCGCCGGCCTTGTCCCGGGCGGCCTGCGACTGGGTGGACAACGCCTGGGCGAGGGTCTGCACGCTCCCGATCCTCGCCGCCGGGGCGCACGCCCGTCAGGGTCGGTGGTCGGGCCGGTCCGGGACCGAAGGACCGCCGGCACGAGGTCCCGGCACGGGACGCCGCACGAGCCACTCCCCGGGCTCGTGCGGCGCGACTCCGTGCCGGGACCTCCTGCGCCCCGGGTCAGCGCATGCGCCGCCGGTACGTCGCGACCGCCCACGCCTGGGCGACGACGAGGATCCCGACGAGCCACGCGAGCGCGAGCCAGATGTCGGAGCCGACCGGCTGCCCGGCGAGCAGCGCGCGCAGCGTGTCGACGACCGCGGTGACGGGCTGGTTCTCGGCGAACCAGGCGACCGCCGTCGGCATGGTGTCCGTGGGGACGAACGCCGAGCTGACGAACGGCAGGAAGATCAGGGGGTAGCTGAACGCGGACGCCCCGTCGACCGTCCTCGCCGAGAGGCCGGCGACCACCGCGAGCCAGGTGAGCGCGAGCGTGAACAGCACGATGATCCCGAGCGCCGCGAGCCACGCGCCGACCGAGGCGTCCGTGCGGAAGCCCAGCAGGAGCCCGACGCCGACGACGAGGGTCACCGACACGAGGTTCGCGACGAGCGACGTGAGCACGTGCGCCCACAGGACGCTCGACCGGGCGACCGGCATGGACCGGAAGCGCTCGACGATGCCGCCCTGGAGGTCGAGGAACAGCCGGTACGACGTGTAGGCGACCCCGGACGCGACCGTGATGAGCAGGATGCCGGGCAGCAGGTAGTCGACGTAGGACCCGCCGGTGCCGGTGTCGATCGCGCCGCCGAGCACGTAGACGAACAGCAGCATGAGCGCGACCGGGGTGACGGCGGTCGTGATGATCGTGTCGGGGCTGCGCAGGACGTGCCGCAGCGACCGTCCCGTGAGGACGCGTGTGTCGGTCAGGACGTGGGTGGTCATCGGAGCTCCTCTCCGGCGGGCTGGGCGCCCTCGGTGGTCGTCGGCGTCACGGGGGTGCCGTCGGTGCCGTCGGTGTCGCCGGCGTCGCCGACGAGCGCGAGGAACACGTCCTCGAGGGACGGCTGCTTCTCGACGTACTCGACCGTCGCGGGCGGCAGCAGCGCCTTGAGCTCGGCGAGCGTGCCGTCCTGGACGATCGTGCCGCGGTGCAGGATCGCGATCCGGTCCGCGAGCTGCTCGGCCTCGTCGAGGTACTGGGTGGTGAGCAGCACCGTGGTGCCGCCGCGGGCCAGCTCGCGCACCGTGGCCCACACCTCGATGCGCGACTGCGGGTCCAGCCCCGTCGTGGGCTCGTCGAGGAAGACGACCGGCGGGTTCCCGACCAGGCTCATCGCGATGTCGAGGCGACGGCGCATCCCGCCGGAGTAGGTCCCGGCCCGGCGCGCGCCGGCGTCGGTCAGCGAGAACCGGGCCAGCAGGTCGTCCGCGACCCGCTCGGGGTCGCGCAGGTGGCGCAGGCGCGCGACGAGCACGAGGTTCTCCCGGCCCGTGAGGACCTCGTCGACCGCGGCGAACTGGCCGGTCAGCGAGATCGACTCGCGGACCCGCCCGGGCTGGTCGACGACGTCGTGCCCGTGGACGCTCGCGGTGCCCGCGTCGGGCGCGACGAGCGTCGACAGGATCCGCACGAGCGTGGTCTTGCCCGCGCCGTTGGAGCCGAGGAGCGAGACGATGCTCCCGGGCGCCACATCCAGGTCGACCCCGCGCAGCACGCGCAGGTCGCCGAACGACTTCTCGATGCCTCGTACCCGCAGCGCGGGCTCGAGGGACAGGTCGACGGACATCTCGGTTCTCCGTTTCCTCGGCGCTTCTCGGGTGGTGCGGTCAGGGCCGGCGGACGACGACGTCGCCGTAGCCGGTGCTGGCGTGGATCTCCGCGGTGGCCTCGTCCTCGACGGGCCCCTCGGTCGGGGTCAGGTGGTTGCGGACGCTGCCGTGCTCGGAGCTCGCGTCCAGGTAGGCGGCGGTCCCCTCGGGGACGCCGACCTCGATCGACCCGTACGACGTGGCGAGGGTGACGCTGCCCGACTCCAGGCGCTCGACCCGGATGCCCGCGTGCGCGGACTTGGCCGTGAGGGTGCCGGCGACGCGCGCGACCGCGACGTCCCCGTGCGCGCCGTGCACGGCGAGCGAGCCGGTGACGACGCCGACCGTCGTCGTGCCGTTCGTCGCCTTGATCGAGCCCTCGCCGCGGACCTCCTCGACGCGAACGGACCCGGCGCTCGCGCGGGCGTCCAGCGAGCCGCTCACGCGGCGCGCCGCGACGGAGCCCGCGGAGGCCTTGACGTCGAGCCGCTCGACGTCCTCCACACGGGCGTCGCCCGCGGAGAGCGCCATGTCGACGGCGCCGAGAGCGCCCTCGGCGTAGAGCGACCCGGCCTTGCCGCGCACGTCGGAGCCGGCGGGCAGCTCGACGGTGATGTCGGCGGTGCCGGACGCGAACGGGAGGACGTACTGCTTCCACGTGCCGGGGAAGGAGATCGTCACGGCGGCGCCGTCGCTGTCGACGCGCACGGCCTCGGCGGCGCGGACGCTGCTCGACCTCCCGGGGTCCGTCGGCAGGACCGTGACGACGACGTCGTCACGCTCGCCGGCGACCACGTGCAGGTGGGCGAAGGGCACGTCGACGGCGACGGCGACGGGGTGCGGGGCGGGGAAAGTGGGCATGACGAAGCTCCAGGAGTGGTGTCGTGGTGGTGTCAGGTGGGTTCGGGAGGCGGGTACGGTGACCGGGGTCAGCGCACCCAGCCGGTGACGCGGGCCGAGCCGCGCTGCTGCGGACGGGCGGCCTGCCCGGCCGGTCGTCCGGTGGTCTGCTCGAGCGCCGCGGCGACCGCGCGCACGAGCCACGTGTTCACCGAGACGCCGTCGCGCGCGGCGGCGGTCTCGACCTGCGTCTTGAGGTGGTCGGGCAGGCGCAGGGTGGTGCGGGTGGTGGCGCCCGTCTCGACGTCCGCCGCGACCGCGGGCAGGACTCCCGCCGCCGAGGAGGCGCCGGGTGCGGGCTGCGCGGGGGCAGCGGGCTCCGGGGACGCCGGGGCGGCGACCACGAACTCCGGGGAGCCGCCCCGCAGGCGCACGTCGACCGACCCGGGCGCGAGCTCCGCGGAGATCTCGCCCGCGGCGGCCGACAGCGCGTCGAGCAGCACGAGCCGGACAGCGGCGTCGAGCGGTGCGGTCAGTCGCTCCGCGACCCGGCGGCCGTCGTCCCCCGCGGAGTCCGCGGCGGCGGCGAGTCGGTCCTGCAGGTCGTCGACGTACGGGGTGAGGTCCATGACTCCACTATGACACCACTTGTGGTGTCACACAACCCCTCACGACAACATTTCTGACACCACACGACACCAGTGGCGGCGTCGTGGCCGGACGGGCGTCAGGACGCGAGGTCCGCGACGACGTCGTACCCGAGCTTGACGACGAGCGCCCCCACCACGACGACGAACACGACGCGCACGAAGGCGCTGCCCTTCGCGACCGCCATCCGGGCGCCGACGTACGCCCCGAGCAGGTTCGCCGCCCCCATGACCAGACCCAGGCCCCACAGCACCGCGCCGTACGGGACGAAGAAGATGAGCGCGCCCGCGTTCGTCGCGAAGTTGGCGATCTTGGCGAGCGCCGACGCGGGGAGGAACGCGTAGCCGAGGATGCTCACGAGCGCGATGACGAAGAACGTCCCGGTGCCCGGGCCGAGCAGGCCGTCGTACGTGCCGATGACGAGGCCGATCCCGGCCGCGGCCCACCGGTGCCCGTTGCCCTCCCAGCGGAGGTTCGTCGTGTGCCCGAGCTTCGGCTTCGCGATCGTGCAGACCGCCACGCCCACGAGCACGACGAGGATGATCGGCTTGAAGAGGTCCGCCGGGATGCGCGAGGCGAGCGCCGCTCCCCCGATCGCCCCGACGAGCGCCGCGAGCGCCATCGGCCCCGCCGTCCGCAGGTCCGGGCCCACGCGCCGGTAGTACGTCGCGGCGCTCACCGACGTGCCCATGATGCTCGCGAGCTTGTTCGTCGCGAGCGCCTGGACGGGGCTGATGCCCGGGACGAGGAGGAGCGCAGGGAGCTGGACCAGGCCGCCCCCGCCGACGACGGCGTCGATCCATCCCGCCGTGAGCGCTGCGAGGACGAGCAGGAGGACGGTCAGGCCGTCGATCTCGAGCCCGCCGGAGACCGGGAGGGAGAAGGCGGGAAGCACCCCCCAGTGGTACCACGGCGTCGCGCCGCCACCGGCACCGGGCCGGGCGTCGCGGCCACCCGGCCCTTCACAACGTGTAACCGAAGCGTTACGCTTCGAGGGTGGACGTGTTCGAGGTCGTCGCCGACGACGTGCGCCGGGACCTGCTCCTCGCGCTGCGCCGCGGCGCCCTCACGGCCGGCGAGCTCGCCCGCACGCGGTCCGACGTGTCGCGCCCCGCGGTGAGCCGCCACCTGCGCGTGCTGCGCGAGGCGGGCGTGGTGCAGTCCGTCGTCGACGGGCGTCGCCGCGTCTACTCGCTGCGGCCCGACGCGCTCGCGCCGCTCGCCACGTTCCTCGCGGCGCTGACGCCGCCCGCCCCGCCCGTCCCGGCACGAGCCCTCGACGGCCTCGACCTCGAAGTCCGCCGCACCACCCGAGAACGCCGCACCGCGCACGGGGCGGCCCAGCAGGAGGAGAGCGCATGAGCGACACCACGACCCCGATCCCCGCGGGCGCCCCGACGCCGCGCGGGACGGTCGAGCACGGACCGGAGGGCGCCGAGCTCGTCCTCACGCGGACCTTCCGCGCGCCCGCCGCCGACGTGTGGGCGAGCCTCACGGAGCCGGACCGGCTCTCGCGCTGGATCGGCTACTGGGAGGGCGACCCGTCGACCGGCGCCGTGCAGTTCTACATGACCGCGGAGGGCGACGACCCGGACCCCGAGGAGTACCGCATCACGCGGTGCGAGCCGCCGCACCGGTTCGCCGGGGTCACGTCCACGGGCGACGACGCGTGGCACCTGTCGTTCGACCTCGACGAGGAGGACGGCGTCACGACGCTCACCTTCCGCCAGGTGCTCGGACCCGGCGACGACGCGCGCAACATCGGCCCCGGGTGGGAGTACTACCTCGACCGGCTCGTCGCCGTCCGGGAGGGCCGCGACGCCACGACCGTCCCTTGGGAGCCCTACCTCGCCACGCTCGCCGACCACTACGGCCGCGCGTCGGACGCCGTCTGACGCCGTGGTCCGACGCCTCCTCCGACGCCTCGGCGATCAGGACTGGAGCGCGTCGTACTCCGCCTCGGCCGCGACGTCGTCCTCGACGTCGAGGCGCAGGTGCGCGAGCGCGAGCTGGAGGACCCGCAGGGCGCTCGCCGCGCGCTCGCCCCACAGCGAGACGTAGGAGAACTGCCACCACCACAGGCCCTCGACCTCACGGCCGCCGTCGTAGTGCTGCAGCCCCTTGGCGAGGCACTCGGCCACGCACGCGAGGTCGCCGGAGAGGGACGCGGCACCGACCTCCGCGCCGACGAGCGGGTCCGTGATCTCGACGTAGTCGTCGAACCCGTCGAAGAGCTGCGCGAGCGCGGTGCGGAGCGGGTCCACGTCGGTGTCGCGGCCGGCGTCGGGCTCGAACCGCTCGACCGGGACGACGTCGCCCATCGCCCCCAGGCGCGCTCCCGCCGCGAGCGCGTCGGACAGCGCGAGGAGCAGCAGGGGCAGGACGGCCCCCGGGGCCGCCCCGGACGCGACCTGCGTCGAGGTCGTGAGGAAGGCCCGCGCGTGCGCGGCCATGCCCTCGGCGATCTCCCGCAGGTCCGGGTCGTTCTGGATCTCCCCCATGCCGGTCACCCTTCCGTCAGCCGCCGACGAGGCGCCGGCCCTCGAAGGCCCGGCCGAGCGTCACCTCGTCCGCGTACTCCAAGTCTCCCCCGACCGGCAGCCCCGACGCGAGGCGGGTCACGCGCAGACCCATGGGGCCCAGCATGCGCGCGAGGTACGTCGCGGTGGCCTCGCCCTCGACGTTCGGGTCGGTCGCGAGGATCACCTCCGTGACCTGCCCGTCCGCGAGGCGCGCCATGAGCTCGGCGATCCGCAGGTCGCCGGGCCCGACGTTCTCGATCGGGTTGATGGCGCCGCCGAGCACGTGGTACCGCCCGCGGAACTCGCGCGTGCGCTCGATCGCGACGACGTCCTTGGGCTCCTCGACGACGCAGATCACCTCGGGCGAACGGCGCGGGTCCGCGCAGATGCGGCACTGCTCGGACTCCGCGACGTTGCCGCACGTCTCGCAGAAGCGGACGCGCGCCTTGACCTCGGTGAGCGCGTCGGCGAGCCGCCGCACGTCGGCCGCGTCAGCGGCCAGCAGGTGGAACGCGATGCGCTGCGCGCTCTTGGGCCCGACGCCGGGAAGCCGGCCGAGCTCGTCGATCAGGTCCTGGACAGCGCCTTCGTACACTCCCCCAGCCTACGGGGCCGGGCCCGCGCGTCGGGCCCGGCCCGCCGTCGCCCGCCACGCGGCAGGTCGGCTCGCGTGCCGCGCAGCGCGTCAGCCCTGGTCCTGGATCTCCTCGATGATCTTGCCGTCGAGCAGGCTCACGACGAGCGCCGTGCCGACGAGTCCGGTCGAGACGATGTCCGGGTCGTCCGCCGACGGCAGGTCGTCCAGCGGGTCGTGGGCGGGCGACGGTCGCGCGGGCTCCTGCGCGGGGCGCGGTGCTGCGCCTCGCGACGACGCCGCCGCCAGGGCCGCGGCCGTGGCCGCGCGGGCGGCCGACACGCCGCGCAGC
>NZ_JAAFAN010000062.1:0-24093 GCF_010287905.1 Cellulosimicrobium composti | reverse complement strand
CCGTGCGGACCGCGGGCGCCGTGCGGACCGCGGCTGCCGCGCGGGCCCCGGCCGCGAGGACGGGGCCGAGCGCGACACCCGCAGCCCGCCCGACCGCGGCGAGCGGACGGTCGAGGTCCGCCCGCGCGCGGTCCTTCCACGCGACGACGACGCCGCGGACCGGACCCGCGTACGCCGCCGGGGCCCAGACGGGCAGCGGGCCCGCGCCGTCGAGCCGGTCGAGGCGCGGCGCCCCGTCCTCGCGGCGGCGCAGCGGGGCGCGCAGGAGGCCGAGGCACGCCGCGCACCACCGCACGTCCGGGCGGTCGCACCCCGGGCACGAGACGGGCAGGACAAGACGGGCGACGTCGTCGAGGGCGCGTACGAGCATGGCGCCAGCGTGCCGGTGACCGCAGCCCGCGCGCGGCATCGGGCCCCTGCGCTGTGGACGCCGTCGTGCGACCCCCGCGCCCCCGGCCCCTGTGGTCGGCCGCGGATCCTTGGTCCCGCCCGGGAGGCGTCAGCCCGGGTACGTGGCGAGGCGCACCTCGGTCGCGACGCGCGTCCAGAGCGTCGACGTGCCCGCCGCGAACAGGCTGCCGTCGCTCGTGCCCACGAGCACCGTCCCCACGCCCGTCGCCGACGCGAGCGAGACCGCGTTCTCGACCGGCGACGTGGGCACGGTCGGCCCGCCCACGGGCACGCGCTGCACGACCGGCGCCGACTCCCCCGCGGTGCGCCCGAGCACGCCCAGGAGAGCCCGGTCGAGCCATGTCACCTGCGTCGCCGCGACCACGGGCTGCCCCACGCGCACGGGCTCGGAGAGCTGCGTCGGGCGCCCTGCCTCGTCGCGGACCACGCCCGCGACGTGCACCTGCGAGCCCGTCCCGGCGTCGCTCACGACCGCGATCCGCGCCCCGTCCGGCGCGACGCGCACCGACATGACCGTCCGCCCCTCGAGCCACGGCGCCGCGACCGGCGTCACCGCCTGGTCGGAGCCCGCCTCCTCCAGGTTCACGGCCTGCAGCGACCCCGCCTGCACCTGGGGGCCGCTCCACAGGTACCCGAAGCGGTCGACCGACGGGGCGAGGAGGTTCGACCCGGTGAGCAGCGTCGTCGGCCCCGCCTCGGCGGTGGGCGCGGTGACGATCCGGTCGCCGCCGTCGCGCACGACGAGTCCCGCGTCGGCGGACCGGCCCCGGAACGCGAGCGCCGTGGGCTGCAGACCGGTCAGCGGCGCGACGGACTCCACGGGCGTCGTCGTGCGTCCCTCGAGCCGCATGACCTGGTCGCCCGCGAGGACGACCGGGTCGTCGGGCGTCGTCGCCACGCCGATCGTGGGGACGTCGTCGGCCGAGAGCACCGACCCGCCCACGCCGACGGTGATCTCGACGCGACCGCCGAGCGACGCCTGGAGCTGGGCCAGGAGCAGGGCGCGGTCGGCCGGCGACGCCGAGGTGACCGGCTCGGTGAGGGGCACGGACACCGCGCCCTCGGTCGGCGGGACCGAGTCGATGCTCAGGGCCGTGCCGTCCGGGGCGACCGTCGCGACCGACCCCGCGAGCCACTCCGCGGGGCCGCGCAGCGTCTCGCGCACCGCGAGCGCCTGCCAGTTGCGGCTCGGGAACCAGCGCGCGTCCGGCACGAGGTACGCGCGGTCGACCGTCGGGAAGTAGAGGTTGACCTGCTTGTAGGTGCGCGCGAAGTTCGTCGCGGTGATCGTCAGGCCGTCGTCGACCGTCGCGATCCGCCACTGGCCGTCGTCGTCGCGCACGAGCCCGTAGGAGATCTCCGTCGTGCGGCCCGGCACCTGCTCGGTGTACACGCCGCGCGCGTCGACGATCCCGACGACGTCCGCCGTCGTGCGCACCGTCGTCGCGCCGTCCTTGAGCGTGCTCTCGTCCACCTCGAGCTGCGGCACGTCCTCGAGGATCGCGACCTGCGCGAGGGGCGACCAGTCGTCCTGGGCGGCGTCCGTGAGGTACTCGGACGCGACGTCGAACGTCGAGCGCGCGCCCTGGGCCTGGGCGGCGAGGAAGCCCCGCACGATCTGGTCGGGCGCCCCGTCGCGCGGCGGGGGCAGCGCGCTGACGAACGGCTGGCCCGGGTCCTCGGGCGTCGCCTGCCCCTCGACGACCGGCCCCGACGTGGGGATCGACGCGCACGCGCCGAGCACGACGACGAGCACGGTCGCGCACGCGGCCGCGAGCGCCTGCCGGGCACGGTCGCGCAGGGTCCCGGTCGTGCTCATCGCGCCTCCTGGACGTCGGTGCTCACGGGCTCCGGGTCGGCGCCCGGTCCCGGCTCCGCCCCCCGCCCGGGGTGCGGGTCGTGCTCGCGCGGGAGGACGACGGGGATGCCGCCCGTGACGGACGGGAGGTCCGCAGGCCCCGCCGTGCCCTCGACGTCCTCGACGACGGGCGCGTCCGCGCTCCACTCGGCCGGGAGGCCGCGACCGACCACGGCCTCGCTCACGAGCGGCAGCGGCGACGACTGCAGGCGGATGCCGGCGCGGCGCGGGAGCGTGAGGCGGAAGCTCGCGCCGCGCCCGGGCCGGCCCCACGCCTCGAGCCAGCCGCCGTGCAGGTGCGCGTCCTCGAGCGAGATCGCGAGGCCGAGGCCCGTGCCGCCCGTCGTGCGGGCCCGCGCGGGGTCGGCGCGCCAGAACCGGTCGAACACGTGCTGCACCTCGTCGGCCGTCATCCCGACCCCGTGGTCGCGCACCGCGACCGCGACGGCGTGCCCGTCGCCGTCGACCGTGATCTCGACGGGCCGCTCCTCGGCGTGCTCGATCGCGTTGACGACGAGGTTGCGCACGATGCGCTCGACGCGCCGCGGGTCGATGTCCGCGGTCACGGGCTCGTCCCCGAGGTGGACCGAGAGCCACACGCCCTTGCGCTCGGCGAGCGGCGCGGCGTGGTCGACGGCGGCGTTGACGACGTCGCGCAGGTCGCGGCGCTCGGCGTCGAGCACCGCGGCGCCCGCGTCGAACCGGCTGATCTCGAGCAGGTCGGCGAGCAGGTCCTCGAACCGGTCGAGCTGGGCCTGCAGCAGCTCGGTCGAGCGCCGGGACACGGGGTCGAACTCCTCGCGCGAGGAGTGCAGGACCTCGGACGCCATGCGGATCGTCGTGAGCGGCGTGCGCAGCTCGTGCGAGACGTCGGAGACGAACCGCCGCTGGAGCATCGACAGCTCCTCCATACGCCCGATCTGCTCCTGCAGGCTCTGCGCCATCTCGTTGAACGAGTGCGCGAGGGACGCCATCTCGTCGTGGCCCTTGACGGGCAGTCGCTCGTCGAGCCGGCCGTCGGCGAGGCGCTCCGCGACGCTCGCCGCCTGCCGCACGGGCAGCACGGCCTGCCGTGTGACGAGCGCCGTGATGCCCACGAGCAGGGCGAGCAGCACGAGCGCGCCGACCAGCAGCACCGACTGCAGGAACCGCAGCGTCTCCTGATCGGCCTGCAGGTCGTAGAGGTAGTACAGCTCGTACGTGCCGGCGACGGGCACCTCGACCGTGGACCCCACGACGATCCCGGGCACGACGCCCGACGACTCGGGTCGCATCGGGTCGACGGGGATCGCCACGGACTGGAGGAACTGCCCGCCGTCGGCCTCGACGGTCGCCTCGCGCATCTCGGGCGAGACGAGGTCGGCGAGCTGCGGGTTCGTCGACTGGTCGAGGAAGCCGACGGTGCCCGACCCGCCGGACTGCCACAGGAAGACGTCGCGCGAGGACCCCGTGGACTGCAGGAGGGAGAAGAGGTCGAACAGCAGGGACTGCGCCTCGGTCGCGGTCGACGCGGGCGACGCGTCGAGCGTGCGACGCGCCTGCTGCGTCGACTGCGCGCTCTCGAGGTCGATCTCCGCCGCGCGCCGCTCGTAGAGGCCGTCGCGCATCGAGTCCGTGAGGTACGCGCCGAGCGCGCCGACCGTGAGGACGCCCACGACGAGCGCCGAGGTGACGACGCGCAGCTGCATCGACGAGCGCCACCGCCACACGACGCGGCGGGCGGTCGCGCGCGCTCGTCGCCGGGCCCGGCGCCAGAGCCCTCGCCAGCGCCCGTCGGTGGAGCCGGCCGGCGTGCTCACGTGCGGGTCGCGCCCGCCTTGTAGCCGACGCCGCGCACCGTGAGGACGATCTCCGGGTTCTCCGGGTCGTGCTCGATCTTCGAGCGCAGGCGCTGCACGTGGACGTTGACGAGGCGCGTGTCCGCCGCGTGCCGGTAGCCCCAGACCTTCTCGAGGAGGACCTCGCGCGTGAAGACCTGCCACGGCTTGCGCGCGAGCGCGACGAGCAGGTCGAACTCCAGCGGAGTGAGCGCGACCGGCTCGCCGCCGCGCGAGACGCGGTGGCCCGTGACGTCGATCTCGACGTCGCCGATCGACAGGTGCTCGGGCGCCGGCTCCTCGGTGCGGCGCAGGCGCGCGCGGATCCGGGCGACGAGCTCCTTGGGCTTGAACGGCTTGGAGATGTAGTCGTCGGCGCCCGACTCGAGCCCGAGCACGACGTCGACCGTGTCGCTCTTCGCCGTGAGCATGATGATCGGCACGCCCGACTCCGCGCGGATGAGGCGGCACACCTCCGTGCCGTCCTTGCCGGGGAGCATGAGGTCGAGCAGCACGAGGTCCGGCTGGGTGCTGCGGAACGTCTCGAGCGCGAGGTCGCCGTCCGCGCAGAAGACGGGTTCGAAGCCCTCGGAGCGCAGGACGATCCCGATCATCTCGGCCAGAGCGGTGTCGTCGTCCACCACGAGCACACGAACCTTCATGCGGACATCTTGCCATCGACGGGCCGTCCCTCGGCGAGGCCCCGGGGTGCGGCGCGGGTGAAGCCGCGGCCCGGTGCGCGGCGGCGGGCCGGCCAGCCGCCGCGCGGGGGCCCGTACTAGGGTGGCCTCGCCGCCGGTGCCGTTGTCGCCTGCGGCCAGGACCGACGCCCGAGCCGACCGCGGGGGACCACGAGCACATGAGCACACCCGACACCTCCGGCACGCCGGACGGTGCCACGCCGGAGCCGACGGCGACGCCCGGCCCGACGCCGCCCGCCACCCCCGGGCAGGGCGACGCGAGCGGGTGGGGCACGCCCACGTACGGGCAGCCCGGCTACGGCCCGGGCCCGACTCCCCCGCAGCCCCGGTACGGCCAGTACGCGCCCGGGCACGAGCCCGGTCAGGGCCCGACGCCGGACCAGCCCGCCGCGTCCCCGTCCCCCGGCGCGTGGGGGCAGCCGGGCAGCACGCCCGCCCCGACGCAGAGCGCGCCCGGGTACGGCCAGCCGCAGCACGGCCAGCCCGGCTACGGCCAGCCGCAGCACGGTCAGGGCGCACCGGGGCAGTACGGGCAGGGCCAGTACGGGCAGCAGCAGTACGGGCAAGGCCAGTACGGGCAGCAGTACGGCGCGCCGGGCTACGGACCGACCCCGGGCTTCGCGGGCGCGCCGTACGCGCCGCCCGCCGCCAAGCCCGGCATCGTGCCGCTGCGGCCGCTGACGCTCGGCGAGATCTTCGACGGCGCGTTCGGCGCCATCCGCCACAACCCGCGCGTCATGCTCGGCCTGAGCTCGCTCGTCGTCGTCGTCGCGACGGTCGTCGGCGCCCTGCTGGGCTGGGCGTTCTCGGGGTACGTGGCAGACCTCTTCTTCAGCGTCCCCTCCGACGCGGGCTTCGGCGGCCTGGAGAACGAGTTCGCGATCATGTACGCGAACATCTACGGCACGGGACTCGTCACGAGCCTCGCGAACCCGATCGTCAGCGGCCTGCTGACGGTGTCCATCGGGCAGTCGGTCATCGGGCGCAAGGCGACGGTCCGCGAGGTCTGGTCACAGGTCGGACGCCGCGCATGGTTCCTCATCGGGTTCTCGCTCCTGTTCAGCCTCGGCTGGGTGGTCGCGGTCGTACTCGCCGTCCTGCTCGTCACGGCCGGGTTCGCCGTCGCGACGTGGCTCGGAGTCACGCTCCTCCTCGTCACCGTCCCCGGCCTGATCGTGCTCCTCGCGTGGCTGTGGATCCGGACCATCCTCGTCCCGCCCGCGCTCGCCCTCGAGGGCCAGCCCTTCTGGGCCACGGTGAAGCGCACCTGGCTGCTGTCCCGCGGCAGCTTCTGGCGACTCTTCGGCATCGTCCTGCTCGCCAACCTCGCGATGGGTTTCGTCGCGCAGATCCTGGTCTCTCCGTTCAGCCTCGTCGGCGGAATCCTCGTCGCCGCCGGTCAGGGCTTCGCCGGCAACGTCCTCATCACGCTCGGGGTCGCCCTCGGGACGATCGCCACCGCACTCTTCCTCGGGAGCGTCGTCGCGCTGCTCTACATCGACGTCCGCATGCGTCGTGAGGGGCTGGACGTCGAGCTCGCGGCCGCGGCGAGCGAGCAGCCGCGCGCATGACGCCGTGGTCGCTCGCGGCCGACGTGCCCGTGCAGCCCGGCGCCGACGAGGCGCGCCGCTGGCTCGTCGAGGAGCTCGCGAAGCCCGAGTACCGCACCGACCCGTCGCTCCTGCAGCGGTTCCTCGACTGGCTCGCCGACCTCTTCGACGGCGCGACGGGGATCGACCTGGGCGGTCCGGCCACGGCCGCGCTCGTCGTCGCGGGCGTCGCGCTCGTCGCCGGGATCGCGTACTGGGTCGCCGGTCCGGTGCGCCTGTCGCGCCGCGCGAAGGCGTCGGCCGTCGTGCTCGACGACGACACGCGCCCGGCGTCCGACCTGCGCGCCGCCGCCGACGACGCCGCGGCGCGCGGCGACTGGGCGACGGCCGCGCTCGAGCGCTTCCGCGCCGTCGTGCGCTCGCTCGAGGAGCGCGCGGTGATCGACCCCCGGCCGGGGCGCACCGCGTGGGAGGCCGCGCAGACCGCGGGCGAGCGCGTGCCCGAGGTCGCGGACGGGCTCGAACGAGGCGCGCACCTGTTCGACGACGTCGCGTACGGCAAGGCGGTCGTCGGCCCCGAGGCGGACGCGTTCCTGCGTGCGCTCGACGAGCGCACGCTCGCCGCGCGCCCCGCGCTGCGCCCCGAGGTCGCGTCGGCCGCCGCCCCGGGGGGTGACGGCGCGTGAGCACGACCACGGACGACGGGCGCGTCGTCACGACGTCCCACGTGCCCGTCGTCGGCGACGGCACGACGGCCGGGTCGCGCGCCCGGCGCCGGTGGCGCAGCGCGCGCTGGCCCCTCCTCGTCGTCGTCGCGCTGCTCGCGCTCGCGGGCCTGTCCGCGATCGCGCGCCCCACGACGTCGGCGACGCCGCTCGCACCCGACAACCCGGGCCCCGCGGGGGCACGCGCCGTCGCCGAGGTGCTGGGCGACCGAGGCGTCGAGGTGACGTACGTGCGCACGGTCGCCGACGCGGTCGCCGCGGCGGCCGACGGCGGCACCTTGCTCGTCGCGGAGGGCGACTTCCTGCTCGACGAGCAGGTCGACGCGATCGTGCGCACGCGCGCCGACCTCGTCCTCGTGGCGCCCCCGGACCACCTGCTCGACGCCGCGACCGGCGGGAGCGCCGGCCTCGCCTACGAGTGGGGCTCGGGCGGCGCGGCGCGCAGCGCGCGCTGCGACGACCCGGCCGCGCAGGCGGCCGGCTCCGTGCGCTCGGACGGCGTCGGCCTCGTCGACCTCGACGGGACGAACGTGCTGTGCTTCCCCTCGCCCGACGACCCGGGCGTCGGCGCGTACCTCGTGCACGAGGCCGAGGGGCGCACCGTGCGCGTGGTCGACACCTCCTCCGTGCTGCGCAACGACGCCGTCGCCGAGGACGGCGCCGCCGCCCTCGCCCTGTGGACGCTCGGCGCGCACGACCGCCTCGTGTGGCTCGTGCCCGACCCGTTCGACACGTCGTTCGAGGGCGGCGAGGACGAGCAGGCACCGGCGCTGTCCCTGCCGCCGTGGTTCGGCGTCGTCGCGCTCCAGGCCCTCGTCGTCGTGCTCGCGGTGATGCTCTGGCGCGGGCGTCGCCTCGGCCCGCTCGTGACCGAGGACCTGCCCGTCGTCGTGCGCGCGGCGGAGACGACGCGCGGGCGCGGCCGGCTCTACCGGCGCGCCGGTGCCCGCGGGCACGCCGCCGCGGGTCTGCGCGCGAGCGCCGCCGACCGCCTCGCGAACCGCCTCGGCCTGCCCCGCTCGGCCGACGCCCCCGCGCTCGTCGACGCCGTCGCGCGCGCGACGGGCCGACCGGGCGAGCAGGTCGCCCAGCTCCTGTACGGACCACCACCCGCCGACGACGCGGCGCTGCTCGAGCTCGCGCGTCACCTTGACCGGATCGAGAGCGAGGTCTACCACTCGTGACGCACCACCCCGACGGCTCCGTGCCGCAGCCCGACCGCTTCGCGCCGCCGCCCGCGCAGGACCCGAGCGTCGCCGACCGCGTGAGCGCGGCCGCCGGCCCGCCCGCGCACCAGCCCGGCCCGCCCGCGCACCAACCCGGCCCGCCCGGGCCTCAGGCGCCCGGTGCCCCGGCACCGCAGGGGCCCGCGCCGCACGCGCAGCCCGCCCCCGGGCACCCGGCGACCGCCACCGCGTCGCACGACGTGCCGCCCGCGCCGACACCGGAGCTGCGCCAGGCACTGGCCGCCGTGCGCACCGAGGTCGGCAAGGCCGTCGTCGGGCAGGACGGCGCGGTGACGAGCCTGCTCATCGCGCTGCTCTGCAAGGGGCACGTGCTGCTCGAGGGCGTGCCCGGCGTCGCCAAGACGCTGCTCGTGCGCACGCTCGCGGCGTCGCTCGACCTCGGCACCAAGCGCGTGCAGTTCACGCCCGACCTCATGCCCGGCGACGTCACGGGCTCGCTCGTGTACGACGCGCGGACCGCCGAGTTCTCTTTCCGCGAGGGCCCGGTCTTCACGAACCTCCTGCTCGCCGACGAGATCAACCGCACGCCCCCCAAGACGCAGGCGTCGCTCCTGGAGGCCATGGAGGAGCGGCAGGTGTCCGTCGACGGCACGCCGCGCCCGCTGCCCGACCCGTTCCTCGTCATCGCGACGCAGAACCCCGTCGAGTACGAGGGCACGTACCCGCTCCCCGAGGCACAGCTCGACCGGTTCCTGCTCAAGGTCGTGCTGCCGCTGCCGGAGCGCGAGCAGGAGGTCGAGGTGCTCGCGCGCCACGCCGCGGGCTTCAACCCGCGCGACCTCGCGGCCGCGGGCGTCCGTGCCGTCGCGGGGCGCGACGTGCTCGACCGCGCGCGCGAGGAGGTCGCGCGCGTCCAGGTCGCGCGCGAGGTCCTCGGCTACGCCGTCGACGTGTGCCGCGCGACCCGCCACTCCCCCTCGCTGTCGCTCGGCGTCTCCCCGCGCGGTGCGACGGCGCTGCTCGCGACGTCGCGCGCGTGGGCGTGGCTCTCGGGCCGCTCCTACGTGACCCCGGACGACGTCAAGGCGCTCGCGCACCCCACGCTGCGCCACCGCGTGCAGCTGCGGCCCGAGGCCGAGCTCGAGGGCGTGACGGCCGAGAGCGTGCTCGACACCGTGCTCGCGTCCGTCCCCGTCCCCCGCTGAGGCGCCGCTCGTGGCCCTGACGTGGCGCGCCGTCGTGCTGACGGCGCTCGGGATCGTCCCCGTGCTGCTGTTCCCCGTGCCGGGGACGGTGCTCGTGTGGACGCTGCTCGTCGTCGCGCTGTGCGCGCTCGACGTCGCGCTCGCGGCGTCCCCGCGGCGGGTCGCGATCGAGCGCCGCGTCCCCGGCTCGGTGCGGCTCACCGACACCACGACGTCCCGCCTCACGCTCACGAACCTCGCGTCGCGACGGCTGCGGGCGCTCGTGCGCGACGCGTGGCCGCCGTCGGCGGGGACGCAGGGCAACCGGCACGCGGTCGACCTCCCGCCCGGCGAGGCGACGCGCGTGACGACGGTGCTCGTGCCCACGCGGCGCGGCGAGCGCGTCGCGGACCGGGTCACGATCCGGTCGCTCGGCCCGCTGCGGCTCGCGGCGCGCCAGGCCTCGATCCCCGTGCCCGGGCGCCTGCGCGTCCTGCCGGAGTTCGCGTCGCGGCGCCACCTGCCGAGCCGGCTCGCGCGCCTGCGCGAGATGGACGGTCGCGCGGCGGTCCAGGTGCGCGGCGAGGGCACCGAGTTCGACTCGCTGCGCGAGTACGTCATCGGGGACGACGTGCGCTCGATCGACTGGCGGGCGTCCGCGCGCGGCCGCGACATGGTCGTGCGCACGTGGCGCCCCGAGCGCGACCGGCGCGTGCTGATCGTCGTCGACACGTCGCGCACCTCGGCGACGCGCGTGGGCGACGAGCCGCGCCTCGACGCGAGCATCGAGGCCGCGCTGCTGCTCGCCGCGCTCGCGGGCCGCGCGGGCGACCGCGTCGAGCTCGTCGCGTACGACCGCACGGTGCGCTCGCGCGTCGCCGGGGCCGCCGGTCCGCGGCTCATGCCCGCGATGGCCGACGCGCTCGCCCCGCTCGAGCCCGTGCTGCTCGAGACGGACTGGCCCGGGCTCGTCGGCGCGGTGCACGAGCGTCTGTCGCAGCGCGCGCTCGTGGTGCTCCTGTCGACGCTCGACCCCGCCGCGGTCGAGACCGGGCTGCTGCCCGTCGTCGGGCAGCTCACCGCCAAGCACCAGGTCGTCCTCGCGGCCGCCGGGGACCCCGAGGTCGCCGCGCTGCGCGACGAGCGCTCGGGCACGGCCGAGGTGTACGACGCCGCGGCCGCCGCGCGCGGCGAGATCGAGCGTGCCGCGGTGACGACGGTGCTGCGCCAGCGCGGCGTCGAGGTCGTCGACGCCCTCCCGGACGACCTCGCCCCGCGCCTCGCCGACACCTACCTCGCGCTCAAGGCGGCCGGCCGCCTCTGACCCCCACCCACCCCTGAGCCGCCGACCATGCGGCTGTGGCTCGTCCGCGGCCACGGACGAGCCCTCAGCGCATGCTCGGCGCCGGGACCGCACGGGTCGGGCGGTAGGGTCGTCGAGCACGTCCCCCGACCTCAGGAGACCCCGTGGCCTGGCAGCCGACCGACCCCCGGCAGCGCGCCCGACGCAACCGCCGCGTCGCGATGATCGTCGTGGCGGCGCTGCTCGCGACGTTCCTCATCCCCGCGCTCGCGATCGTGCTCTCCTGACCCGGCGATGGGCGACGAGCGGCACGGGCCGCGGCTGAGCCACGACGACCTCAACCGCGCGCTGCTCGCGCGGCAGCACCTCGACGTGCCGCGCGACGCCACTGTGCTCGACGAGGCGCGCCACCTCGTGGGGCTGCAGTCGCAGGTCCCGTCGTCGCCGTACCCCGCGCTCTGGTCGCGCCTGGCGGCCTTCGCCCCGGCCGACCTGGGCGACCGCCTGCTCGACCGCGAGGTCGTGCGCGTCGCGACCCTGCGCGGCACGGTGCACCTCGTGGCCGCCGACGACGCGCTCGAGCTCACCGCGCTCGCCCGCCCGGGCCTCGCGACGTACCTGCGGTCGAGGAACCAGCACGGGACCGCGCTCGCGCACGTCGACCTCGACGACGTCGAGCGCGCCGCGCGCGACCTGCTCGCCGAGCCGCTCACGTCGGTCGAGCTCGGGCGACGCCTCGCGCAGCGGTGGGAGGACGTGGACCCCACGCACCTCGCGTACGCCGCGCGATGCCTCCTCCCGCTCGTCCAGGTCCCGCCGCGCGGCCTGTGGGGTGCGAGCGGCCCCGGCACGACGACCACGTGGACGACGGCGCACGCGTGGCTCGGACGGTCCGACCCGGCGCTCGACGCCGTCGCGCACGACGCCGACCCCGACGCGGCCCTCGCCGCGCGCGTGCGGCTCGTACGCCGCTACCTCGCGGCGTTCGGGCCCGCGTCCGTCGCGGACGCGCAGCGCTGGGCGGGCCTGACGCGCCTGCGCGCCGCGTTCGACGCGCTGCGCCCGGAGCTCACGACCTTCACCGGCCCGGACGGCACGCCGCTGTTCGACCTCCCCGACGCGCCCCGGCCGCCCGGCACGGCACCCGTGCCGGTGGTCCTCGCGGGCGACTTCGACAACCTCGTCCTGTCGCACGCCGACCGCACGCGCGTCCTCGGCGACGTGCCCGTGAAGAGCGTCGTGAGCGTCAACGGGCAGGTGGCGGCGACGGTGCTCGTCGACGGCCGGGTCGCCGGGGCCTGGACGGCGCGCCCCGAGGGCGAGGACACCGTGCTCGTGGAGGTCCGACCGCTCGGCGCCGACCGGCTGCGCGCACCGGGCGTCCGCGAGGGGATCGAGGACCGGGCGCGGTCCTGGGTCGGGTGCGCGTGGCCGCACGCCCGGGCGCGCGTCGTCGTGCACGACGCGAGCGCGTGACCGGCGGGTCGAGGACGGCTCAGGCGGCCACCGGCACGACGTCGCCGGCGTGATCCGCGGTGAGGTCGCCCGTCTCGCCCGCCGCCACGGCGCGGCGGCCCAGGACGATCGTGTAGACCCAGAACGCGGCGAGAGCGAGGGCGCCGATGACGATCTTGAGCCACCAGGGCATCGTCGAGCCGGTGACGAAGCCCTCGATGACGCCCGAGACCGCGAGCGCGATCGCGAGCCCGATCGCGACGGTCACGAGGGCGCGTCCCTCTTGGGCGAGCGCGCGCGAGCGCGGCAGCGGGCCCGGGTCCACCCATGCCCAGAAGATACGCAGGCCAGCGGCGCCGGCGACGAACACGGACATGAGCTCGAGCAGCCCGTGGGGCGTGATGAGCTGGAGGAAGAGCGCGAGCTCGCCGTGCGCCGCCATCATGCCGCCGATCGACCCGACGGCCACCGCGTTGGAGAACAGCACGTACGCGGGGAAGACGCCCGTGATGCCCAGCCCGACGCACTGCGCCGCGATCCACGCGTTGTTGGTCCACACGACGGCGGCGAAGTCGATGCCCGGGTCGTAGTAGGACGCGAACGCCTCGTCGACGTAGTTCTGCTGAACGCTCGGCGGGCCCATCGACGCGAGACCCTCGGGAGTCGTGGCGACCCACACGCCCGCGACGAGGCCGACGACGAGGCACGCGACCGTCACGCCGACCGACCACCACCGGATGCGGTACAGCGCGGCCGGGAGCGACACCGTGAGGAACCGGACCACGTCGCGCCACGCGGGCTCGTGCGCGCCGGCGATGCGCGTGCGCGCCCGGCCGAGGAGCACGGAGAGCTGCGAGACGAGCACCGGGTCGGGTGCGACGGACCGCACGGTCGACAGGTGCGTCGCGACCGCCTGGTAGAGCCGCACGAGCTCGTCGGCCTCGGCGCCGTCGAGCGTGCGGCGCCGCGTGAGGGTCTCCAGGCGGTCCCACTCCGCGCGGTGCACGTCGGTGAAGGCGTCGAGGTCCACGACCGATACCCTGCCACACGAGGCGTGCCGCCGGTGCGCCGATCGAGGGACGGGCGCGGGCCCGGGACGGACGAGGGCGAGGAGCGGGCGTGCGCGACGGGATCCTGATCGGCGAGGGCGTGGTCCTCGACGCGCGGCCGGCGTCGTTCGTGACGCGCGGCCTCGCGCTGTTCCTCGACCTCCTGACGATCTTCGTCGTGCTGATCGCGCTCCTGTGGGCCACGGCGGGCACGCTCGAGCTCGTCGACCCCGACCTCGCGCCCGCGATCAGCGTCGCGATCGCCGTGCTCGTCATGGTCGTCGTCCCGACGACGGTCGAGACCCTCTCGCGCGGGCGGTCGCTCGGCAAGCTCGCGCTCGGCATCCGCGTCGTGCGCGACGACGGCGGCCCGGTCCGGTTCCGGCACGCGTTCCTGCGCGCCCTCGTCGGGATCGGCGAGATCTGGTTGACGCTCGGATCCGTCGCGCTCGTCGCGTCGCTGACGAACGACAAGGGCAAGCGGCTCGGCGACATGGCTGCGGGCACGTACGCGATCCGGGTGCGGGGCGGGCGACCGACGCTCGCCCCGCTCGCGATGCCGCCCTACCTCGCCGCGTGGGCCGCCCGGGCCGACATGCGCCGTCTGCCCGACGGCCTCGCGCTCGCGGCCCGCCAGTTCCTCGGCCGCGCGGCCCGGCTGCACCCCGCGTCGCGCGCCCGTCTGGGTCAGGAGCTCGCGGCGCAGGTCGAGCGGTACGTCGCCCCGGGTCCGCCCCCGGGGACGCACCCGGAGGCGTTCCTCGTGGCCGTGCTCACCGAGCGGCGCGAGCGCGACCGGGCCACGGCCCGGCGCGCGCAGGCCCTCGCGCACGAGCAGGCGGAGATGCTGCACCGGCTCCCCTACTCGGTGCCCGACCCGACGCGCTGACGCCGGGGCCGGCGCGCCGGCCGCGGGTCCTCGAACCGCCCGACGAGACGCGAGATCCCGACGAGCACGAGCGCGAACGCGCCGAACCACACGGGCCGGCTCGCCCACCAGTCGGCGCCGCCCACGGCCGGGAGGTCCTGACCGAGCACCACGAGCACGACCCCGACGACGACGATCATCGCCGTGAGGTGCCACAGGTAGACCGTCATCGAGCGCCGCGCGAGGCCCGCGACCACGCCCCGACCCCGCCCGTCGGCCCAACGGACGAGCGGTCCTCGCGCGGCGAGGGCGAGCGCGACGAGCGCGACCCCGTGCAGGACGACGGGCGCCGTGGGCGGGCCGAGGTTCGACATCGCGTCGCCCGGCATCCCGACGAGCGACACCGGGTACGGGCCGACCGCGACGAGCAGGGCCGCGAGCGCCGCGGCGGCGAGCCCGACGCCCACGAGCACGACCGGCCGCGGGAGCACCGCCACGGGCACGACCCGGCCGCGGCGCACGACCCGCACGCCCGCCCGCGCGTCGGCGTACAGGAGCCCGATCGCGTAGGGCACGGCCCAGACGAGCAGCACGTCCACGAGCGCGAGGCGCTCCAGCCCGGCGTCGAACCGCAGCACCTCGACGCCGAGCGGGAGGGCGGTGAGCGCGCCGACGGCCCACCAGCCCGCGGCGTGCAGCGCGCGGCGCAGGAGCGGGGTGAGCACCACGAGGCCGAGGTAGACGGCGAGGAACCACAGGAGCTGCGGCGCGAGCGTCGCGAGCGTGCGCACGGCGTCCCCCGGCAGGCCCGCCGCGAGCAGCAGGCCGATCGCGACGGCCCACGCCCCGACGAACACGCCCACGGGGCGCAGCAGCCGCGGCAGGCGCCGCCCGGCGAGGCGCAGGCCGGACGCGAGGTCGGCGGGGACGCTCGGGCGGGCCACGACCCGGCCCGCACCCGCGCGGCCGGGGGACGCTCCGCCGTCGGGCCGGGGCCGCACCCCGTACGCGGCCGACGCCCCGGCCGCGAAGAACAGCAGCGCGAGGACCTGGAGCACCCACGTGACCGTCCAGCCGGCGCCGTGCGCGAGCGCGTTGCCGACGTGCAGGTGCTCCCCGTCCCACGTCGCGTCGGCCATGAGCCAGTGCGCCGTGAGGACGCTCAGGGTGGCGACGGCGCGCACGGCGTCGACGAACACGTCGCGCGGCGGCCGGCGCGGTCCGTGCGGGGCGGCGGCGACCGCGGCGGCGCCCGGGGTCGTGGCGCGGTCCGACGTCGGACGGCCCGTCCGGTCGGGCGACGCGCCTGGGCGGGCGGGCGCGGGGCGGGCCCGCGACGACGTGCGGGACGGGGACGGCGGCGGCGAGAGGACGGCCACGGGATGCTCCAAGGTCGGCGGTCCGGGGCGGTTGCCCGGTGCTCACCAGTCTCGAAACATCCCGTTCGTCCCGGTACGGGAGGGTCCCCCGGCCTCGCCGCGGCCGGCCACCCGGCCGGTACGGGGGTTGTCCCCCGCGCTCAGACCTTGAGGTAGCGCAGCACGGCGAGCACGCGCCGGTGGTCGCCCGCGTCCTGCGGGAGGCCGAGCTTGCCGAAGATCGACGTGACGTTCTTCTCCACGGCGCCGTACGACAGGTAGAGCTGCTGCGCGATCGCCGAGTTCGACCGGCCCTGCGCCATGAGCTCCAGCACCTCGGTCTCGCGCGGCGTGAGCCGGGCGAGACCGTCGTCGGCGCGCGAGGCGCCCATGAGCTGGCTGACGACCTCCGGGTCGAGCACGGTCTGCCCGGCGGCGATGCGCGTGAGCGCGTCGACGAACTCGCCGACGTCGGCCACGCGGTCCTTGAGGAGGTAGCCGACGCCGCGCGCGCCGCCCGTGAGGAGCTCGCTCGCGAAGCGCGTCTCGACGTACTGCGAGAAGAGCAGGACCCCGAGGTCGGGGTGCGCGGCGCGCAGCGCGAGGGCGGCGCGCAGCCCCTCGTCGGTGAACGTGGGCGGCATGCGGATGTCGACGACCGCGACGTCGGGCAGCGCGTCCTGCGCGGCGAGGTGCCCGACCTGGGCGACGAGCTCGTCGCCGTCGGCGACGGCCGCCACGACCTCGTGCCCGCGGCGGGTCACGAGCGCGACGAGCCCGTCCCGCAGGATGGCGGAGTCCTCGGCGATGACGAGGCGCATGGTGTCCTTCCGGTCGGCCGGGCCGTGCGGCCCGGGCTGGTGAGATGCCCCGGGGCCATCGTGCCCGACGCCGGTCCCCCGCCCCGGGAGGACGTCGTCGGCGGCGCGCACGTCAGACGCGCACGGGCAGGAGCACCGTGACGACGGTCGGCCCGCCGACGGGGCTCGTCAGGTCGAGCGTGCCGTCCACGGACCGCACGCGCTCCGCGAGGCCCGCGAGCCCGGACCGGTGCCCGTCCTCCCCGGGCTGCACGACGCGCGCGCCGCCCTGGCCGTCGTCGCGCACCCGCAGGCGCAGGCGCGCGCCGCGCCCGCTCCCCTGCCGCTCGACGAGCACGTAGACGCCCGTCGCGCGTGCGTGCTTGACGGCGTTCGTCACGAGCTCGGCGACGCAGAAGTACGCGATCGACTCGACGGCGGGCGCGAGGCGGCCCGACGCCTCGACCGCGGGGTCGACGTCGACCGTCACGGGCAGGGGCGAGCGTGCGGCGAGGGTCTCGAGCGCGACCGCGAGCCCGTTGTCGAGCGCGGGCGGGTGGATGCCGCGCGCGAGCTCGCGGAGCTCGACGAGGGCCTCCTTGGTCGAGGAGTGCGCGAGGTCGACGAGCTCCAGGGCGTCGACGGGGTCGCCCCCGGAGGCCAGCTGCTCCTTCGCCTCGCCGAGCTGCATCGCCACGGCGACGAGGCGCGCCTGCGTGCCGTCGTGCAGGTCGCGCTCGATGCGGCGCAGCTTCGCGTCGGCGTCCTCCACCGTGCGCCCGCGCGACTCCTCGAGGTCGGCGACGCGCAGGCTCGACAGCGTCGGGCCGAGCAGCGCGACGGTGAGCACGCGGAACAGGTGCGCGAACCCGCGCGTGACCTGCGCCCACAGCCAGAGGACGACGAGCCCGGCGAGCACGAGCGCGAGCTGGCGCACGGGGGTGTCGACGAACCAGTCCGCCCCGAACGACGCCCCGCGGTGCCACGACCCGTCGCTCGCCTGCTGCAGCGGGAGCCACCGCGACCAGATCCAGTGGGTCGTGCCGCCCAGGCCGACGGCGAGGAACACCGTGCTCGCGACGAACCCGACGATCGCGAGCGGGAACGTCACGAGGAGGAAGAGGACGGCGCGCCAGCCGGTCCCGTCCCCGATCCCGTGCCACAGGGTGCTCCAGAAGCCCTTGCGGCGGACGTACGGCGCCGGGGCGGCGACGTCCACGCCGAGCGTCGAGCGCGCGATCGACCGGTACATCGAGCCCCAGCCGCGCCCGCCGACCACGACCCAGCCCGCGAGGACGAGCCCGAGGACCGGGACGAGCATCGCGACGAGGAACGTCACGGAGAACACGCCGTACGTGAACGCGAACGGCGCGAGGAGGATCGCGAGCCACAGGTAGCCGTACTCGCGCCACGTGCGCGCCGCGAAGGGCGCGCGCACGAACGACACGCGCTCGCGGTGGTCGACGTAGCGGGGGTCGGGCCGCGAGCCGGTGAACGCCGCGACGTCGCCGGACGCCGCCGGCGCGGTGCCGTCGCGCGTCACGGTCCGGGGACCGGGCGCAGCACCGGTGGACGGGGCGCCCGGCGTCGCGGGGTCGCCCACGGGCGCGACGCTCGGCTGGTCAGGGGTCACGGCAGTCATGGTGCCAGTCTCGACGAGCGCGCGCGGGCGCGACAGGGAGGCGTCCGCCGGGCCGGGGTGGGGACAACCCCCCGGGCGGCGGACGCCGGTCCCGTCAGTGCAGCAGGTACTTCACGGCGATGACGACACCGCCGAACGCGGCGGCCAGCGCCGTCTCGCTCACGAGGCGCCCGCCGCGCGCGCCCGCCCGGTACGCGGCGAAGAAGCCGACGACGCCGAGGAGCACGACCGTGCACCACACCGCGACGAGCGCGGCCTGCTCCACCGCGAGGCCGAGCGCGTGCCCGACCAGGTACACGACGATTCCCGGGACCGCGCCGAGCAGCACGCCCAGGTTGAGCCGGAGCGCCGCGAGCGTCCGCTCCCACAGCGAGTGCCCGCTGTCGTGGAAGCGGCCGCTCACCGCGTCGACGTAGCAGTGCGCGAGCCAGTAGCCCACGGCGACGAGCGACGTCGCGACCACGACGCGGTCACCCGTCGGGGCGTGCACGCTCGACACGGCCATGACGAAGCCCGCGACGATCGCCCCGTAGAGCAGGTCGTGCGGGGGCTCGCGCTCCCAGCGGTCGCCCACGCGGTGCCACAGGGGCCGCACCCGGCCCGGGGGCCGCGTCCCGGTCACCTCACCGCCTCGGCCCGCCGTCCCGCCGCGGGGCGCGGGCGCGCCGGGGACACGCTCGTCGTGCGACGGCTCCATGCTGCCTCCAGGTGGTCCGAGCGGCCCCGTGCTCAGTAGCGGTAGTGCTCGGGCTTGTACGGGCCCTCGACCGGCACGCCCAGGTACTCCGCCTGGGACGGCGAGAGCTCGGTCAGCCGGACGCCGAGCGCACCGAGGTGCAGCCGCGCGACCTTCTCGTCGAGCACCTTGGGCAGGCGGTACACCTGGCGCGCGTAAGCACGCTCGCGGCCCTCGCGCGCGGCGGCGGTCGCGTCCTGGAAGAGCTCGATCTGGCCGATCACCTGGTTGGAGAACGAGTTGCTCATGACGAACGACGGGTGGCCCGTCGCGTTGCCGAGGTTGAGCAGGCGCCCCTCGGACAGCACGACGATCGAGCGGCCCGCGGGCTGCCCGTCCGGGCCCGGCTCGGCGAACGTCCACTCGTGCACCTGCGGCTTGATCTCCGTGCGCGTGACGCCCGGCACCGCGGCGAGGCCCGCCATGTCGATCTCGTTGTCGAAGTGGCCGATGTTCCCGACGACGGCCTTGTCCTTCATCGCGACGAGGTGCTCGGCACGGATGACGTCCTTGTTGCCGGTCGTCGTGATGAAGAAGTCCGCCTCGCCGAGCACGTCCTCGATGCGCGCGACCTGGAACCCGTCCATCGCGGCCTGGAGCGCGCAGATCGGGTCCACCTCGGACACGACGACGCGCGCGCCCTGGCCGCGGAACGCCTCGGCCGCGCCCTTGCCGACGTCGCCGTACCCGGCGACGAACGCGACCTTGCCCCCGATGAGGATGTCGGTCGCCCGGTTGATCCCGTCGGGCAGCGAGTGGCGGATGCCGTACTTGTTGTCGAACTTCGACTTGGTCACCGAGTCGTTGACGTTGATCGCCGGGAACAGCAGCTCCCCCGCCTCGGCGAGCTGGTAGAGACGGTGCACGCCCGTCGTCGTCTCCTCGGTGACGCCCTGGATCCCCTGCGCGACCGTCGTCCAGCGCAGGGGGTCGGCGTCGAGCGCGCGACGCAGCACCGCGCGCACGACGTTCATCTCGTGCGTGTGGTCGGGCTCGCCCGGCAGCGTGTCCGGCGGGACGACCCCGGCGCGCTCGTACTGGAGCCCGAGGTGGACGAGCATCGTGGCGTCGCCGCCGTCGTCGAGGATGAGGTTCGGGCCGGACGGCGTGCCGTCGGCCGCGGGCGGCCAGAGCAGGATCTGCTCGGTGCAGTCCCAGTACTCCTCGAGCGACTCGCCCTTCCACGCGAAGACGGGCACGCCCTGCGGGTCCTCGGGCGTCCCGTGGGGCCCGACGACGACGGCCGCGGCTGCCTCGTCCTGCGTGGAGAAGATGTTGCAGCTCGCCCAGCGCACCTGCGCCCCGAGGGCGACGAGGGTCTCGATGAGGACGGCGGTCTGCACCGTCATGTGGAGCGAGCCCGCGATCCGAGCGCCCGCGAGCGGCTGGGACTCGCCGTACTCGGCGCGCAGCGCCATGAGGCCGGGCATCTCGTGCTCGGCGAGGCGGAGCTGGTGGCGGCCCGCCTCGGCGAGGGACAGGTCGCGGACCTTGTAGCGGCCGGGGACCTCGTCGAAGCCGGGGGTGGCGCCGGACGTCGGGGCCTGCGCTGTGGTGGACATGGTTCTCCTGTGCGATCTCGGTGCCGGCCGGACCGGTCGTGCCGGCCCGCCGGCGGTCGGCCGGTGGCTGCGCTGGGGGCTCCCGTCCGCGCCGTGCGGGACCGCGGTCCCGCCGGGCTCCAGCCTACCGACGACGACGGGCGCGCGGCCGGGGCGCGCGCGGCCGGGGTGCGCGAGCGGGCCGCGCTGCTTCGTCCGACGCGCGCGCCCGGGCGCGCGCGTAACACGAATGCTTGACCATCTCAAGGTCACGAAGGGATAACGATCCGTGATCTGCCGCGATCCCCGTCGTTCCAGCGCTGCCGGGTCAAGAATCGTCCTGGAATCACCCCCGACGGCGGCCCCTCAGGTAGAAGTTGAACCTCGAATCAGGCAGGGTGGTGCGGTACCGATGGATGTCGGACCAGCACGAGGACCGCTGCGCGAGCAGCGCGGAGGGCGCCGCCCGGCGCCGAGCCGCGACGCGCCGACGCGGTCCTCGCGCCACGCCCCCGAGACGCCGCCGCCGGAGCCCCTCTGGCGCCGTCCTCGCGCGGGGCGTGCCGGTCCCCCGCACGGAAGGCGAGGCCCACTCGCGTGACAGCCCCCAGCACGACCCCTCCCGACACCACGACGGCCGCCGACCGGCCGTCGTCCCCGACCGGACCGCCCCCGTCCGACGTCGCCGTCTCCGTGCGCGACGTCTACAAGGTCTTCGGCCGCCGCCCCGTCGAGGCGATCCGCCGCCTCGAGCAGGGCGCGTCGCGCGACGACGTCAAGGCGCTCGGCACCGCCGCGGTCATCGACGCGAGCTTCGACGTGCGCCGCGGCGAGATCTTCGTCGTCATGGGCCTGTCCGGCTCGGGCAAGTCCACGCTCATCCGCATGCTCAACGGCCTGTGGAAGCCCACGTCCGGCCACGTCCTCGTCGGCGGCACCGACCTCGCGGCGACCGACGCCAAGCAGCTGCGCGCCCTGCGCCGCCGCAGCGTGAGCATGGTGTTCCAGCACTTCGCGCTCCTGCCCCACCGCACCGTCCTCGACAACGCGGCGTACCCGCTCGAGATCCAGGGCGTCGGCAAGGCCGAGCGCCGCGAGAAGGCGCGCCGCGCGCTCGACCTCGTCGGGCTCGGCGGCTGGGAGGACTCCCTCCCGTCGCAGCTCTCCGGCGGCATGCGCCAGCGCGTCGGCCTCGCCCGCGCGCTCGCGGCCGACACCGACGTGCTGCTCATGGACGAGGCGTTCAGCGCGCTCGACCCGCTCATCCGCCGCGAGATGCAGGAGCAGCTCCTCGACCTCCAGCAGCGGCTCGGCAAGACGATCGTGTTCATCACGCACGACCTCAACGAGGCCATGCACCTCGGCGACCGCATCGCCGTGATGCGCGACGGCCGGATCGTCCAGATCGGCACCGCCGAGCAGATCCTGTCCGACCCCGCGAACGACTACGTCGCCCAGTTCGTCGCCGACGTCGACCGCACGCGCGTCCTCACCGCGTCGTCCGTCATGGTGCGCCCCGCCGTCGTCGTCCCCGTGAGCGGCGGGCCGCGCCAGGCGAGCCGCGCGATGCGCGAGGCGCAGGTGTCGGCCGCGTACGTCGTCGACCGCCAGCGCGTGCTCCACGGCGTCGTGCGCGACGACGACGCCGTGGCCGCGCTCCGCGCCGGCAAGGAGACCATCGGGGACCTCGTGCACGACGGCGTCGCGCCCGTCTCGCCCGACACGCCCCTCGCGGAGATCTTCGCCCCCGCCGCGGAGTCCTCCCTCCCCGTGCCCGTCACGGACGCCGACGGCCGCCTCGTGGGCGTCGTCCCGCGCGTGACGCTGCTCGAGGCCATGGTCCCCGCGGACCAGCCCCGCACCGGCGAGATCGACCTCGGCACCGCCCCGGACGCCGTCGCCTCGACCGAGGGAGGTGCCGCGTGACCGACACGCTCGTGCCCCGCATCCCTCTCGGCGACTGGATCGACACGTTCGTCAGCTGGATCACGACGACGTTCCGCCCCCTGTTCCGCTTCGTCAAGGACGTCCTCGTCGGCGTCTACGACGCGCTCGACACGATCCTGGCGAGCCCGCCGTTCTGGGTCGTCGCCGTCGTGCTCGCCGCCCTCGCGTTCTTCGTCAAGGGCTGGAAGCTGGCGCTCGGCTCGCTCGTCGGGTTCGTCGTCATCGCCGGCGTCGACCAGTGGGGCAACGCGATGGACACCCTCGCGCTCGTCCTGCTGTCGGCGGCGATCGCGCTGCTCCTCGCCGTCCCGCTCGGCATCTGGGCCGCGCGCGACGACCGCGTCTCCGCGGTCGTGCGGCCGGTGCTCGACTTCATGCAGACCATGCCGGCGTTCGTCTACCTCATCCCGACCGTCGTCATCTTCCTCACCGGCCCCGTGCCCGGGATCATCGCGACGATCATCTTCGCCATGGCGCCCGGCGTCCGGTTCACCGAGCTCGGCATCCGGCAGGTGGACTCCGAGGTCGTCGAGGCCGGGCACGCGTTCGGCTCCACGCCGGGCCGCATCCTGCGCCAGATCCAGCTCCCGCTCGCCCTGCCCACGATCATGGCCGGCGTCAACCAGGTCATCATGCTGTCGCTCTCCATGGTCGTCATCGCGGGCATGGTCGGCGCCGGCGGCCTCGGCAACGACGTCGTCGCGGCGCTGTCGAGCATCGACATCGCGCTCGGCTTCGAGGCCGGCCTGTCCGTCGTCATCCTCGCGATGTTCCTCGACCGCGTGACCGCCGGCCTCGGCGCCAAGGCGCCCGTCGCGCGCGCCCTCGCCGCGACGCGGGCCTGACCCACCCACGGCGCGGCCCGCCCGCGCCCCGTACGTCCCGCCCGACGCCGTCGGGCACCCACCCCACCCACGGCGGCCGGTCCCCGGCCGCCCGACGGAAGGACACGCATGACTCCCGCACGCACGTCCCGCACCCGCACCGCCCGCCGCACGGCTGCCGTCGCCGCCGCCGCGGTGCTCGGCCTCGGCCTGAGCGCCTGCGCGTCCGAGTCGGGCTCCGGCTCCGGCGGCGCCTCGACCGGCGAGGACGAGTCCTCGGTCTCGATCGGCATCCCCTCCGGCTGGGACGAGGGCATCGCCGTCTCCCACCTGTGGAAGGCGATCCTCGAGCAGGAGGGCTACGACGTCGAGACGCAGACCGGCGAGATCGGCGTCGTGTTCACCGGCCTCGCGGGCGGCGACTTCGACCTGCTCTTCGACGCGTGGCTCCCGATCACGCACGAGGAGTACGTCGCGAAGTACGGCGACGACATCACCGACCTCGGCACGTGGTACGACGACGCCAAGCTCACGATCGCCGTCAACGAGGACTCGCCCGCGCAGTCCCTCGAGGACCTCGCCTCCATGGCCGACGAGTACGGCAACAAGCTCGTCGGGATCGAGGCGGGCGCGGGCCTGACCAAGGTCACCCAGGACGCGGTCATCCCCACGTACGGCCTCGAGGGCATGGACTACACCATCTCCTCGACCCCGGCCATGCTCGCCGAGCTCAAGGGCGCGACCGAGGCCGGCGAGAACATCGCCGTGACGCTCTGGCGCCCGCACTGGGCCTACGACGAGTTCCCCGTGCGCGACCTCGAGGACCCCGAGGGCACGCTCGGCGACGCCGAGTCCATCCACACCTACGGCGCGGGCGACTTCGAGGAGCGCTACCCGACGCTGACCAAGCTCGTGGGGGCCTTCACCCTCGACGACGAGCAGCTGTTCTCGCTCGAGAACATGATGTTCAACTCCGACGAGCACGCCGACGAGGACGCCGCCGTGCAGGCGTGGCTCGAGGAGAACCCGACGTTCGTCGACGATCTCAAGGAGGCCGCGGGCGTCTGACCACGACCCGCGACGACCTCGGCGGGGGCCCGCGCCGGCGGCCGGGCCCGGGGCGGCCCCCCGGTATGA
>NZ_JAAFAN010000061.1:0-25012 GCF_010287905.1 Cellulosimicrobium composti | reverse complement strand
GCCCGGGGGGCGGGCGCGCGGGGGGGGCCGGGGGGCCCCCCCCCCCCCCCCCCGCCCCCCCCGCCCCCCCCCCCGCCCCCGCCCGCCCGGGGGGCCGTCGTGGTGCGCAAGCGGTCAGCGGAAGACGACGGTGCGGTGCCCGTCGAGCAGCACGCGGTGCTCGGCGTGCCAGCGCACGGCGCGCGCGAGCGTCTGGCGCTCGACGTCCTCGCCGATCGCGACGAGGTCCTCGACGCGGCGCGTGTGGTCGACGCGCTCGACGTCCTGCTCGATGATCGGGCCCTCGTCGAGGTCGCCCGTCACGTAGTGCGACGTCGCGCCGATGAGCTTGACGCCGCGGTCGTGCGCCTGGGCGTAGGGGCGCGCGCCCTTGAAGCTCGGCAGGAACGAGTGGTGGATGTTGATGATGCGCCCGGGCATCTCGCGGCACAGCTCGTCCGAGAGGATCTGCATGTACCGCGCGAGGACGACGAGCTCGACGTCGAGCTCCGTCACGAGCTCGCGCAGGCGCGCCTCCGCCGCGGGCTTCGTGTCCCGCGTGACCGGGACGTGGTGGAACGGCTTGCCGTAGAACGACGCGATGTCCTCGAGGTCGCGGTGGTTGCCGACGACGCCCACGACCTCGATCGGCATGCCCTGCGAGCGCTCGCGGTACAGCAGGTCGACGAGGCAGTGCGGCGCCTTGGAGACCATGAGCAGCGTGCGGACGCGCCGCCCGACCACGTCGAGCTGCCACGTCATGCCGAACCGCGCGGCGACCTCCTCGACCGCGCGCTCGAGCTCGGTGCGCTCGGCGGCCGCCTCGACCTGCACGCGCATGAAGAACAGCCCCGACAGCGGGTCGCCGAACTGCTGCGACTCCGTGATGTTGCCGCCGAGGCGGGCGAGCGCGCCGGCGACGGCGTGCACGATCCCCGGCCCGTCCGGGCACGAGAGCGTGAGGACCCAGTGCGTGGGGTCGCCGGTCGAGGGCTGCGCGGTGCGGAGCGCCGAGGTGTCGGGGACGTCGGCGCCACGGGGATCTGTCGTGGACACCCCTCAGAGGGTAGCCGCGCGCGGGCCGCGACGAGGCGCGCGTCCCCGGGGCGGACATCACCCGGACGCGCGCGGTCGAGCCCGGCGATGTCTGACACGATGTCCTCATGAGCGACGCGCAGATCACGACCCGCCTCGTCGACGACGCCGAGGCCGGTGAGCTCCTGACCCTGCGCCGGGCGGCGTTCGTCACCGAGGCGCAGCTCTACCAGGACCCGAACATCCCCCCGCTGACCCAGACCCTGCACGAGCTGCGCGAGGACCTCGCGCGCGAGGACGTCGTGACGATCGGCGCGTGGCTCGGCCCGCGCCTCGTGGGCTCGGTCCGCGTCGAGATCGAGGGCAGCAAGGCGACGCTCGGCCGGCTCGCGGTCGCGCCCGACATGCAGGGCCGTGGCATCGGCACGCAGATGCTCTTCGAGGTGCTGCCGTACCTGCCGGAGCAGACCACGGAGATCTGGGTCTTCACCGGCAAGGACTCCAAGCAGAACCTCGCGATGTACACCAAGCACGGGTACGAGGAGCAGTACGACAAGGCCGCGGGCGACCTCACGTACACCTACCTGCGCCGCATCCTCGGCGAGGCCGAGGCGCGCAACGAGTCCGGCGCCGTCGGGCAGGAGTAACCCGCGCCACCGGGGAGGGGCGGGTCAGGGCGAGAGGGCCGGTCCGGCCCGCCGGCCGTGCGCTAGGATCGACGCGTCGCGACTGGCGCCGCCCGGGATCTCCGCCCGGGCAGGGTGGATCACCACCGGGGAGCGGCACGCTGTGCAGACGACGGGTCGTTCGCCTGGGCCCCGGGTCACCCCACTGGTGGGGCGTACCCGGCGAGCCGGGACGTGACCACCGACGACGAACTGCCAGAACCAGCGGAGGAGACGCCATGAGCGCCCAGCCAGCCGACAACGTCCTCGACACCCCGCTCGCCGAGCTCGACCCCGAGATCGCGGCCGTCCTCGACGGCGAGCTCGCGCGCCAGCGCGACACCCTCGAGATGATCGCGTCCGAGAACTTCGTCCCGCGCGCCGTCCTGCAGGCGCAGGGCTCCGTGCTCACCAACAAGTACGCCGAGGGCTACCCGGGCCGTCGGTACTACGGCGGCTGCGAGCAGGTCGACGTCGCGGAGAACCTCGCGATCGCCCGCGCCAGGTCGCTGTTCGGCGCCGAGCACGCCAACGTCCAGCCGCACTCGGGCGCCCAGGCGAACGCGGCCGTCCTGCACGCGCTCATCAACAAGGGCGACCGGATCCTCGGCCTCGAGCTGGCCCACGGCGGCCACCTCACGCACGGCATGAAGATCAACTTCTCCGGCAAGCTCTACGACGTCTCGGCGTACGGCGTGGACCCGCAGTCGTACCGCATCGAGATGGACGAGGTCCGCAAGCAGGCCCTCGAGACGCGCCCCGACGTCATCATCGCCGGCTGGTCCGCGTACCCGCGCCACCTCGACTTCGCCGCGTTCCGCGAGATCGCGGACGAGGCCGGCGCCAAGCTCTGGGTCGACATGGCGCACTTCGCGGGCCTCGTGGCCGCGGGCCTGCACCCGTCGCCGGTGCCGTACGCGGACGTCGTGTCCTCCACGGTGCACAAGACGATCGGCGGCCCCCGCTCCGGCTTCATCCTCAGCAAGGAGGAGTACGCCAAGAAGATCGACTCCGCCGTGTTCCCGGGCCAGCAGGGCGGCCCGCTCATGCACGTCGTCGCCGCCAAGGCCGTGTCGTTCAAGGTCGCGGCCACCGAGGGCTTCCGCGACCGCCAGGAGCGCACGCTGCGCGGTGCGAGCATCATCGCCGACCGCCTCGCCCAGCCCGACGTGGCCGAGGCCGGCGTGTCCGTCCTCACCGGGGGCACCGACGTCCACCTCGTGCTCGTCGACCTGCGCCACTCCGCGCTCGACGGCCAGCAGGCCGAGGACCTCCTGCACGAGGTCGGCATTACCGTGAACCGCAACGCCGTGCCGTTCGACCCGCGCCCGCCGCGCGTCACGTCCGGCCTGCGCATCGGCACGCCCGCGCTCGCGACCCGCGGCTTCGGCGACGCCGAGTTCACCGAGGTCGCCGAGATCATCGCGACCGCGCTGCGCGAGGGCGCCGCGACCGACGCCGACGCGCTGCGCGCGCGCGTGCAGAAGCTCACGGCCGACTTCCCGCTGTACCCGGGCCTGCAGCAGTGAGCGCGCAGATCCTCGACGGCAAGGCCACCGCGGCGGCGATCAAGGCCGAGCTCGCCGAGCGCATCGCCGTCCTCGCGGGCAAGGGCGTCGTGCCGGGACTCGGCACGCTCCTCGTCGGCGACGACCCGGGCTCCCAGTGGTACGTCGCGGGCAAGCACCGCGACTGCGCCGAGGTCGGGCTCGCCTCGATCCGGGAGGACCTGCCGGGCGACGCCACGCAGGAGGACATCGAGGCCGCGGTCCGCCGCCTCAACGACGACCCGGCCTGCACGGGGTACATCGTGCAGCTCCCGCTCCCGAAGGGCATCGACACCAACCGCGTGCTCGAGCTCATCGACCCGGCCAAGGACGCGGACGGGCTGCACCCGACCAACCTCGGCCGCCTCGTGCTGCGCGTCAACGAGGAGGTCACCTCGCCGCTCCCGTGCACGCCGCGCGGGATCATCGAGCTCATCGAGCGGCACGGGATCTCCCTCGCGGGCAAGGAGGTCGTGGTCGTCGGCCGCGGCGTGACCGTCGGCCGCTCCATCGGCCTGCTGCTCACGCGTCGCGAGGTCAACGCGACCGTCACCCTCACGCACACCGGCACGACGGACCTCCCGGAGCTCGTGCGCCGGGCCGACGTCGTGGTCGCGGCCGCCGGCGTCCGGGGCATCATCACGCGCGACATGGTCAAGCCCGGGGCCGTCGTCATCGACGTCGGCGTCTCGCGCGAGGTCGACCCCGCGACCGGCAAGAGCCGCGTCGTCGGCGACGCCGCGCCCGACGTCGCCGAGGTCGCGGGCTGGATCTCGCCCAACCCCGGCGGGGTGGGGCCGATGACGCGCGCGATGCTGCTCGCGAACGTCGTCGACGCGGCGGAGCGCGCCTCCGCCTGAACCGGCGCACGGTTCGCGCAAGCCCTGGTAGGAGGACGGGGCGGCGCGTCGCGGGTCTACCATCCGGCCGCTCGTGCCTCGCGGCCTCCCGCAGGCCCGCCACGACCCGCGACGCGCCGCCCCGTCCTCCTCGCCTCGTCTCGCCGTGTGCGGTCGACGGGTTCCTCGACGCCACACGACCCTCGGCCGCCTGACGCCCGCGCGCCCCTCGCGTGTCCGCTCGCCTCGTGCGCGCGCTCGGCTCGTGCGGTCGGACCGTCCGAGGGGGTGCGAACGCAGCCCGCCGGCCGCGCCGCGGGACTGCCCGGTCGCGTCGCGCGGGCGCTAGTCTGCGCGGGTGACGAGGGCGCGCATCGCGACGACGGCGGCGTACGCCGTGCAGGGGTTCGGGTTCGCGGTGGTGCTCACGAGCATCCCCGGGTACAAGGACCGGCTCGGCATGGGCGACGACGTCGTCACGCTCGTCGTGCTGGGGGTGTGCGTGCTCGCCGGGCTCGGCAGCGCGCTCTCCGGGGTCGTGGCGGCGCGGCACGGGGCGCGGACGGTCGTCGTGGGCGGGCTGCTCCTCGCCGCGGCGGCGGTCGCGGGGATCGGGGCGGCGCCGTCGTGGCCCGTGTTCTTCGTCGCGATCGGGCTGTACGGGCTCGCGCTCGGCGCGGTCGACGCCGCGATGAACATGCTCGGGATCGACGTCGAGCGGGCCCAGGGGCGCAGCCTGCTCGCGTCGTTCTACGCCGCGAACGCCGCGGGCGGGGTGCTCGGCGCGCTCGCTGTCTCCGGCACCGCGCTCGCGACGCTCAGCCAACCCGTCGCGCTCCCGCTCCTCGCCGCGCTCGTCGCCGTCGGTGCCGTCGTGCTCGCGGCGCGTCTGCCCGACGCCGGTCCGGCCGTCCCCGCGCCCGTCGCCGCGCGCGGGGTACCCACGGTGGACGACGGCACCGACACGGGCGCGAGCCTGGACGCTCCGGGTGGCACGGCGCCCGTGCCGATCGCCGGGCCCGGTCCCGGGGGCGCCGACCTCGAGCGGGGCCGCCCGGCCGGGGGCCTGGTCCGGGTCGTGGCGGGCACCGTCGCGCTGCTCGGGGCGGGGATGCTCGCGTTCCCCGTCGCCGACTCCGCCGTGTCGAGCTGGAGCGCGACGTTCCTGCGCGACGTCCTCGCCGCGAGCGCGGTCGCCGCCCCGCTCGGGTACGCCGCGTACCAGGCTGCGCTCATCGTGTCCCGCCTCCTCGGCGACGGCCTCGTCGAGCGGGTCGGCCGCGTCCGGGTCGTGCGCGGGGGTGGCACGGTGGGCGCCCTCGGCTTCCTCGCGGTCGCGGCGGCCCCCGCGTGGCCCGTCGCGGTCCTGGGCCTCGCGGCGACCGGGCTCGGCCTGGGCGTCGTCGCACCTCTCGCGTTCTCCGCGATCGGCGACCGGGCGCGGGAGGCCGTGGCGGCGGCCGCCGGCCCCGCGTCGGACGCGGTCGCGCGGGGCGACGTCGAGATCCCGGCGGCACCGACGGCCGACGTCGTGGCCGGCCCGCGGGACGGCGTCGTCGCCGCGGTGACGGACCGGGCGGTCGCGCGGCTCAACGTGTTCACGTACGCGGGCGCCGTGCTCGGCGGCGTGCTCACCGGGGTCTTCGCGACCGCGCACCAGCTCCGCGCCGGGTTCGTCGTGCTCGCCGCGCTCGCCGCCGTCTCGGCCGTCCTCGCGGGCGCGTTCCGGCCCGCGCGCACCGCCCCGGTGACGGTGACCGAGCCCACGTCGCCCGGCTGACGAGGCTGTCACCGGCGTGTGATGGGATGGCACGCGTGCTGACCATCGCCACCGCCAACGTCAACGGGATCCGCGCCGCCTACCGCCGGGGGATGGACGCCTGGATCGCGTCCCGCACCCCGGACGTCCTGCTGCTGCAGGAGGTCCGCGCCCCCGACTCGGTCGTGAACGACCTCCTCGACGGGTGGCACGTCGCGCACCAGGCGTGCGACATCAAGGGGCGGGCCGGGGTCGCGGTCGCGTCACGGCTGCCGGTGTCCGCCGTGCGCGTCGGCCTCGGTGCGGGCGAGCCCGAGCCGCCGGTCGACACGGGCCGGTGGGTCGAGGCGGACCTCGACCTCCCGGACGGCGGCCGCGTCACCGTGGTCTCGGCGTACATCCACTCCGGCACGGTGAGCCAGCCGGAGACGATGGTCGCCAAGTACGCCTACCTGGAGAAGGTCACGGCCCGGCTGCGCGCCCTCGCGGCCACGGGCGAGAGGGTCGTCCTCGCGGGCGATCTCAACATCGCCCACCGCAACGCCGACATCAAGAACTGGAAGGGCAACCTCAAGAGCGCCGGCTTCCTGCCCGAGGAGCGCGCGTACGTCGACACGTGGCTCGACGAGATCGGGCTCGTCGACCTGGGGCGGCTGCACGGCGGCGAGGGTCCCGGCCCGTTCACGTGGTGGTCGTGGCGCGGGCGCGCGTTCGACAACGACTCGGGCTGGCGCATCGACTACCAGCTCGCGACGCCGTCGCTCGCCGAGCGCGCCGTCAAGGTCGAGGTCGACCGCGCACCGTCGCACGAGGAGCGCTGGAGCGACCACGCGCCGCTCGTCGTCACCTACGACGTCTGAGCGGAACCCGTCAGGCGACGCGCTCGGCGGGGGCGGACGGCGTCGCGAGGAGGAACCCCGGGGCGCCGAGGCCCTCGCGCTCGAACGCGCCACGGACGGCGTCGGCGACGGCCTCGACCTGGTCGGCGCGCACGAGCGCGATCGCGGAGCCGCCGAACCCGCCGCCCGTCATGCGGGCGCCCAGGGCACCGGCGACGCGCGCGGCGTCCACGGCGACGTCGAGCTCGACGCTCGACACCTCGTAGTCGTCGCGCAGCGACGCGTGCGACGCGTTCATAAGCGGCCCGATCGCGCCGGGGCGACCCTCGCGCAGCAGCGCGACGAGCTCGCGCACCCGGCCGATCTCGGTGACGACGTGGCGCACGCGGCGGCGCGCGACGTCGTCGGGCAGCTTGTCGAGCGAGACGGCGAGCGTGCCCGCGGGGTCGTCGCTCGCGTCGACGGCGTCGGCGAGGTCACGCAGCGACGCGAGCCCGAGCGTGCGGGCCGCGTCCTCGCACGTGGCGCGGCGTGCGGCGTACTGGCCGTCGACGAGCCGGTGCTCGGCGCGCGTGTCGACGACGAGCAGGGCGAGGCCGGCGGCGTCGAGGTCGAACGGCACCTGCTCCGCGGACTCGACCGGGTCGAGCCCGGGGCGGCAGTCGAGCAGGAGCGCGTGCCCGGCGCGGGCGCGCAGCGAGGCCGACTGGTCCATGCCGCCGGTCGGCGCCCCCGCGATCTCGTTCTCGGCGCGGACGCTCGCCGCGGCGAGCACGGCGCGGCCGGCGTCGCTCGCGCTCAGGCCGAGGCCGGCGACGTCGTCGAGCGCGACGGCGACCGAGCACTCGAGCGCGGCCGAGGACGACAGCCCCGCGCCGAACGGGACGCTCGAGTCGACGGCGGCGTCGAAGCCGGTGATCGACGCCGGGTCGGCGCCCTGCGCGACGAGGTGCTCGCGCAGTGCCCACGCGACGCCCGCGACGTACGACCCCCAGCCCGCGACCTCGCCCGGGGCGACGTCCTCGAGGCGCGCGGTCCACGTCTCGCCGGGAGCCTGGGCGGACGCGAGGCGCACGAGCGAGTCCGTGCGCGGGCGCAGCGCGACGTACGTGCGGTGGGGGAGGGCGATCGGCAGGCAGAGGCCCGCGTTGTAGTCGGTGTGCTCGCCGATGAGGTTGACGCGGCCCGGGGCGGCCCAGACGCGCACGTCGTCCTCGCCGGGCGCCGCGGCGGCGTCCGCTGCCGGGTCGTCGTCCGGCCCGCCGAACGCCGCGGCGAGGACCGCGCGCGCCCGGGCCGCGCCCTCGTCGTCGGACAGCGCGGGGACCCACCCGCGTGCGGCGCTCGTCGGCGCGAGCTCCTGGAGGCGGGCCGCGATGCGCTCCGGCGTGGTGTCGCTGATCCACGCGCCCATGCCGGACTCCGAGCCGGCGAGGTACTTGAGCTTGCCGGGCGCGCGCAGCACGGAGAACACCTGCAGGTGCAGGCGCGCGAGCGTCACCTCGTCGGTGCCGCCGTCGGCGACCGAGCGGCCCTCGTGGGCGGGCGCCTGGTGCCACGCGGCGATGTACGGCAGCGGGATCGGCTCGCCGTCGGCCGTCTCGAAGAACCGGTCGAGGCGGCGCAGGAGCTCGAGGTACGCGGTCGCGAGGTCGTCGCGCTCGGCGTCGGTCAGCGCCGGGAGGTCGGGCACGTCGCGGCGCGGGGCGAGGTGGACCTCGACGGGCCACCGGGCGGCGTACGGCACGTACGCGACCCAGTGCTCGGTCTCGAGGACGACGCGGCGCCCGTCGGCGAGCTCGGACTCGAGCACGTCGCGCAGGAGGTTGCGGCCCGTGCGCCGGTGGTGCTCGCGCGCCTGGTCGAGCATCGCGCGGGTGCGCGGCGTGACGTACGGGTAGCCGTAGATCTGTCCGTGCGGGTGGTGGAGCGTGACGCCGATCTCCTGGCCGCGGTTCTCGAAGCAGAACACCTGCTCGACGCCCGGCTCGGCGCCGAGCGCGGCCGTGCGGTCGGCCCAGGCGTCGATGATCGTGCGCACGCGCTGCGGGGGGAGCGCGCCGAACGACGACTGGTGGTCGCTCGAGAAGCAGACGACCTCGCACCGGCCCGCCGCCGGGGCGTGGACCTGGAGCGGCGCGTCCTCGACGACGGCGTCCGGCACCCCGGGCACCCGCTGCAGCGACGGGAAGCGGTTCTCGAACACGACGACGTCGTAGTCGGTGTCGGGGACCTCGCCGTCGGAGTAGGCGCTGCCCGGTCGCGCCGGGCACAGGGGGCACGAGTCGGCCGCGGGCAGGAACGTGCGGTTCATGCGGTGCGCGGCGAGCGGCACCCAGTCGCCCGTGAGCGGGTCGCGCCGCATCTCGGGCCCCTCGTAGGGGCGCGGCGTCCCGTCCGGTCCCGGGACCGGCGCGAACCGGTCCGGCAGCGGCCGCGGGTCGTCGAGGCGACGTGAGCGCTCACCCGAGACGTACTCGGGGGAGTCGTCGAAGTAGACGAGCTCGCGTCCGTCGGCGAGGCGGGTCGAGGTGCGGCGCAGGTGCGGGTTCATGCGTGCGGGGTTCCGATCGCGGGTGCGGGGTCGATGGTGCGTCGTGGGGCGCCGCGTCAGGCGACGACGAGCTGCTCGACGAGGTCCTGGACGCGGGTGCGCTCGTCCTCGGCGAGCCCGGCGTCGGTGACGAGCACGTCGACGTCGGCGAACGTCGCGAAGACGCGCAGGCCGGTCGTGTGCCACTTGGTGTGGTCGGCGAGGACGACGGTGCGGCCCGCCGCGTCGATGAGCGCGCGGTTGGTCGCGGCCTCGTCGAGGTTGGGGGTCGTGAGGCCGATCTCGGGGTCGACGCCGTGCGCCCCGACGAACGCGAGGTCGACGCGCAGGCCCGCCAGCGCCGCCTCGGCGAGCGGTCCGACGAGCGCGTCGGACGGCGTCCGGCTGCCGCCGGTGAGGATGGTCTCGAGGCGCGGGTCGTTCGCGCGGTGGAGGACCTCGGCGACGGGGAGCGAGTTCGTCACGACGGTCAGGGGGCGCAGCGCCGGGTCCGCGGCGATGCGGGCGGCGAGCAGGTGGGTCGTGGTGCCGGCGCTGAGCGCGACGGACGCGTCCGGCGTGATGAGGCGCCCCGCGGCCGTGGCGATGGCCTCCTTCTCGGCGGCCTCGCGCGAGCTCTTCGCGGCGAACCCGGGCTCGTGCGCGGTCGTGTGCGGGGCGACGGCGCCCCCGTGGACCTTGCGGACGAGACCCTGGTCGGCCAGCTCCACGAGGTCGCGCCGGATCGTCATGTCGGAGACGCCGAGCTCTCGGGTCAGGTCGCCGATCCTGACCGCGCCGTGGTCGCGGATCTCCGCGAGGATGCGCTCCTGGCGCTGTGAGGCGAGCATGCGACCAGTATTGTCCACATCGCCGAGAAATCCAACACGATCGAACAGGACTCAACATCCGTGTCGTCCGACCGGCGTCCTCCGCCCAGCCCGACGACGCGGGCCGGGCGGACCTGTCAGTACCGGATCTCAGTACCGGATCGCGTCGATCACCTTGACCCGCACGGCGACGAGCGCCGGCAGGAGACCCGCGAGCGCCCCGATCCCGACGGCGGCGACCATGCCCGTCACGGCGGCGGAGAGCGGGAAGCCGGGCCGGTCCTGCACCGGGTACCCCATGAGCGCGTCGAGCGGCAGGTTGTGCAGGGCGACGACGGCGACCGTGACGCCCAGCACGCCGGCGACGGTCGTCGCGACGACGCTCTCCATCATCACGGAGAAGAACACGCGGCCCGAGCTCGCGCCGAAGCTCCGGCGGATCCCGATCTCGCGGATCCGGTACCGCACGGTGACGAGCGCGATGTTGACGAGCCCGAGCCCGCCGAGCAGCAGCGCGATCACGCTGACGCCCAGCACGACCAGCCGGATCGCGCCGTCGACGCTCGCGTAGTCGGGGGAGTCGAACCGGAAGACGTCGGCCTGCACGCCGCTCAGGGCCCCCGCGACGTCGCGCTGGACGAGCTCGACGAGGTCGTCGGCGAGCTCCTCGGGCACCCACAGCTCGAGGCTCGGGGGACCGGTCATCTCGAGCGACTCCGGGGTGACCCACGCGGCCTGGGAGCCGACCAGCACGTACGCCTCAGGTTCGGCCTGCGGCCAGGCGTCGGGGTAGGCGCCGACGACCGTCGCGACGACGGGGTTGTCGCCCCCGATCGTCACGGTCGGGTGCTCGGCCACGGTCACGCCGCCGAGCGCGTCGAGGAACGCCTGGTTGACGACGAGCGCGGGCGAGAGGCGGTCCGCGTCCGCGTCGGTGAACCAGCGCCCAGACGTGACCTCGAAGCGGTGCATCGTGGCCCAGTCGGGCTCCACGCCCGTCGTGTAGACCTCGCGCGTGCCCTCGGGGAAGCGCACCGGCGCGGGCGCGTTGCGCAGCATCGACGAGTACCCGACGGAGTAGCGCTCGACGATCTCGTCGAAGACCTGCTCGTACTCCTCGGGCGCGGGCATCACGCTGCCGCCCTCGCCCGTCGGCCACGCGGACACCTGGAGCGTGGCCGCGCGCCCGTTCCAGCGGTCGTTCTGCTCGGCGGAGACCTGGCGCAGCATCTCGCCGGCCGCGGAGATCGCGGTGATGGCGCAGACGGCGACGGCGACCCCGACGAGCGCGAGGAGCACGCGGACCTTGTGGACCCGCAGCTCGTCCCACGCCTCGAGGACCGAGCCCACGATCCCGGTCACGCGGCGTCCCCCTCGCCCGGGGCGGCGCCGTGCGCCGGCACGAGGGGCCGGGCGACGTGCTCGGCCTGGTCGTCCCCGGACACGGCGGGGCGGCCGGCCGCGCCGGGTCCCGGGCCCGAGGGCTGGTCTCCCGGGGCGCCGAGCGCCCCCAGCGACCCGGCGCTGCGCGCGCTGATGGCGATCGGGGTGAGCACGCCGTCCGCGAGGCGGAACTGGCGCGACGCGCGCGACGCGACCGCGAGGTCGTGCGTGATCGCGATGAGCGCCGAGCCGTTCTCGCGCGCGATGGTGTCCAGCAGGTCCATGACCTCGCTGCCCGTGTCGACGTCGAGCGCGCCCGTCGGCTCGTCCGCGAGGATGACCCGCGGCACGCGCACGAGGGCCCGCGCGATCGCGACGCGCTGCTGCTCGCCGCCCGAGAGCTTCTCGGGCCGCGTGTCGAGGCGGTCGCCGAGGCCGACGCGCTCGAGCATCTCCGCGGCCAGCGTCCGGCGCTGCCAGAACTGCCGCCCGCGCGCGTAGAGCAGGGGCGCGACGACGTTCTCCAGCGCGGTGCGGCCCTGGAGCAGGTTGAACTGCTGGAAGACGAACCCGAAGTCGGTGCCGCGGCGCCGCGCCCGGGCGCGGCCGGAGAGCCTGCCGATGGGCACGCCGTCGAGCACGTACTCGCCGCTCGTCGGGGCGTCGAGCAGCCCGAGGATGTTGAGGAGGGTGGACTTGCCCGTCCCCGAGCGCCCGACGATCGACACGTGCTCGCCCGCGTCCACGGTGAGGTCGATCCCGCGCAGGATCTCGAGCGTGCGATCGTCGGGGAGCACGACGGAGCGGGTGACCCCGCTGAGCTCCAGGAGGCTCATCCCCCGATCACCTCGCCGGTCATGGGGTCGACGACCGGGACCACGTCCTCGCCGGGCACGAACTCGAGCACCTCGTCGCCCTCGGCGAGGCCCTCGGTCACCTGGACGACGGACCCGTCGGTGAGGCCGAGCGTCACGGCGCGCTCCTCGGGCTCGCCGTCCTCGCCGACGACCCACACCTTGCCCTGCTCGACCCGGCCGAGCACCGCGGTGACCGGCACGACGAGCGCGCCCTCGACCGAGCCCGCGGTGATCTCGAGCTCCGCGGCGAGACCGGCGAACACCGTGACGTCGCCCGGCACCGCGCACGTGACGCTCGCGGACGAGCCGCCCGCGCCGGGGTCGGCCGCGCCCTCCTCGGGCGTCCCGCCGGGCGCCGCGGCGGCGCCCATGCGCAGGCCGGTGCACGTGAACGGCGCGGGCCCGCCCGTCACGGTGACGATCGCCTCGGAGGGGATCTGCAGGAGGCGGAACTGCTGCTCGGCGACCATGCTGCCCGTCACCGAGAGCGTCCCGGGCGAGATCGACGCGAAGTCCTCGCCCACGGCGACCTCCTGGTCCTTCAGCGCGGTGAACGTCGCCACGGTGCCGCCGGTCGTGGCCTTCACCGTCTCGCGGGTCACCTTCGGCCGACGCTCGGTGACGGTGACCTCGCCGGTCTCCGGGTCGGTCTCCGTGAGGGGCTCACGCGGCTCCTCGAGCGTGACCTCGAGCAGGGGCGCGCCGGCCTCGACGACGTCGCCGGGCTTGGCGTGCACCGCCGTGACGACGCCGCGCTGCGTGACCTTCTGGGGCGCGGCCGGGTCGGCGACGACCTGGCCCGCGAGCGTGACGGTGTTCGTGACGTCGGCGGTCGTCACGGCGACGCGCGGCTCGACGATCTCGGCGGTCGGGAACGCCGGGTCGGCGGGCGGCTCGGGGGCCGAGCGGAAGGCGATCACGGCGAGCGAGACGGCGATGACCCCCCAGACGACGAGACGGAGGGCGGGGAAGACGATCCTGCGGGCGATACCCACGTGAAGGCTCCTGGGCGGCGAGGGCGGACGGCGGTGACCTGCGACGGTGCGGACGGCGGTGACGTGCGACGGCCGCCCGGAGCGAGGCTAGGGCGGGGCGGCGGGACGCGTCGTCAGCCCTGGGGAGGAGTTCCGGCCGGAGGGGTTCAACGGGCGGTCACCGTCAGGTAAGCCGGGTGGGCGCCCCGCGGCGCGACGCGCGGCGGACGCAGCGGCGCGCCGCGGTGCGCGCCGGTACCGGGCGCGGACGTGCGACGTCGCAGGTCGGGGCAGGGTCCGCGGGGTCGGGCGCGCACGGCACGGCGACGACGACGCCACGGCACAGCCCCCTCACCGGCCGCGTGGGCCGTCCCCCTGACGAGATGCGGGCGCGACTATACCGTGACGCGGAACAGGGACCGGCGGGTGCCCGCGCAGACGTGCGGGGGTGCGGCGGGGCAGGCCGTGACGGCGTCCTCGGGCGTCAGACGACGGTCACGCCGAGCGAGCGGCCCGCGAGCCCGCGCGGCCGTCGGGCGAGGCCGAGCGCGACGTCGCGCAGCGCGACCGCGGCGGGCGAGGCGGGGTCGGCGAGCACCACGGGCGTGCCGCCGTCGCCGGCCTCGCGCAGCGACACGTCGAGCGGCACCTGCCCGAGCAGGGGCACGTCGGTCCCGGTGGCGCGCGACAGGTTCGCGGCGACGCGCTCGCCGCCCCCGGACCCGAAGACCTCGAGGCGAGACCCGTCGGGCTGCTCGAGCCACGACATGTTCTCGACGACGCCCACGAGGCCCTGCTGCGTCTGCGTGGCGATCGACCCCGCGCGCTCGGCGACCTCGGCCGCCGCGACCTGCGGCGTCGTCACGACCACGATCTCGCTGCCGGGCAGGAGCTGGGCGACCGAGATCGCGATGTCGCCCGTCCCCGGCGGAAGGTCGAGCAGGAGCACGTCGAGGTCGCCCCAGAAGACGTCCGCGAGGAACTGCTGGAGCGCGCGGTGCAGCATCGGCCCGCGCCACACGACGGGCTGGCCCGCCGGGACGAACATGCCGATCGACACGACCTTCACGCCGTGCGCGATCGGCGGCAGGAGCATGTTGTCGACCCGCGTGGGCTGCCGGTCGACGCCGAGCATGCGCGGGATCGAGAAGCCGTAGATGTCCGCGTCGACCACGCCGACGTCGAGGCCCTGCTCCGCGAGCGCGACGGCGAGGTTGGCGGTGACGGACGACTTGCCCACGCCCCCCTTGCCCGACGCGACCGCGTACACCTTCGTCAGGGAGTCGGGCCTGGCGAACGGGATCTCCGGCTCGCCCACGCCGCCACGCAGCATCGTGCGCAGCTCCGCGCGCTGCTCGGCGCTCATGACGCCGAGGTCCACGCGCACGTCCGCCACGCCGTCGACCGCGCGGACCGCGGCGGCGACGTCGCGCGCGAGCGTGTCGCGCATCGGGCACGTGGCGACCGTGAGGTCCACGCCCACCGTCACGACGCCGGTCGGCGCGACGTCCACCGAGCGGATCATGCCGAGGTCCGTGACCGGGCGCCGGATCTCGGGGTCGAGGACGGTGGCGAGGGCCCGCCGGACGGCGTGCTCGAGCGGGTCTGCGGCGGGGGCGGGCATGGCCCCATCGTAGGCATGACGCGCCACGTTCCCGCGGGCCCTAGGTCCCGGGACGGGCGTGAGCCGGATCGCACGGCGCGCGGTGCACCGGGGGACTACGGTGCACGCATGGACCGCCTCGCCTCCCTCGTGCGCGACACCGAGCTGTTCGGCGACGCCGTGCGCAGCGCGCCCCCGGACGCGCGCGTCCCGTCGTGCCCCGAGTGGACGGGCGCCGACCTGCTGTACCACCTCGCGGAGGTGCAGGACTTCTGGGCGCGCGTCGTCGGGCCGGCGCCCGGGCAGGGGCTCGACGGGGACGACGTCGAGCCGCTCGCGCGCCCGGCGTCGGACGCCGAGCTGCCCGCGCTGCTCCAGCGCTCGACGAGCCGGCTCGTCGCGGCGCTCACCGACCGGGACCCCGACGAGCCGTGCTGGTCGTGGCACGACGACGGCCGGCACGTCGGCTGGGTCCTGCGGCGCCAGGCGCACGAGGCCCTGGTCCACCGCGCCGACGCCGAGCTCACCGCGGGCCGCGACGTGACGCCCGCCGACCCGGAGGTCGCCGCGGACGGCGTCGACGAGGTGCTCGCCGTCATGGTCGACGGCGTCCCCGGGTGGGGCGTGTTCACGCCGGACGGCGCGACGATGTCGGTCGTCGTCGACGGCCCGGGCGAGACGCCGCGGAGCTGGGAGCTCGCGTTCGGGCGCTTCACCGGGACCGGCCCCGAGTCGGGCACCGCGTACGACCTCGACGTCGCGCAGCTCGTGGACCTCCCGGGCTCGACCACGACCCAGGTGTCCGGGCCCGCGTGGGCGCTCGACCTGTGGCTGTGGGGGCGCGGGACGGACGAGGGGCTCGCGGTCACGGGCGACCCGGCCCTCGCCGAGCGCCTGCGCCGCGTCGCGGCCGAGGGGACGCAGTAGCGCCCGCGCTCAGCGGTCGGCCGGTTCGTCGTCGGGCGCCTGCCGCGCTGACTTCTCCTCGAGCTCCTCGAGCAGGTTGCGGATCTCCGAGCGGACGAAGTCGCGCGTCGCGACCTCGCTCAGCGCGATGCGCAGCGCCGCCATCTCGCGCGCGAGGTACTCGGTGTCCGCGAGGTTGCGCTCCGCGCGCTGCCGGTCCTGCTCGGCGGTCACGCGGTCGCGGTCGTCCTGCCGGTTCTGCGCGAGCAGGATGAGCGGGGCCGCGTACGACGCCTGGAGCGAGAGCATGAGCGTCAGCGCGGTGAACCCGAACTCGGCGGAGTCGAACCGCAGGCCCTCGGGTCCCCACGAGTTCCAGATGATCCACGCGGCGCAGAACACCGTGAGGTAGACGAGGAACCGGGGCGTGCCGAGGAAGCGCGCGATGCCCTCGGTCGCGCGCCCGACGGCGTCCTGGTCGACCCGGACGCGCGGGATGAGGGACCGGCGCGCGGTCTTCGGGGTGTCGAGACGGTCAGCCACGGGCCACCCCCGACGCCCCGCCGCGACCCGCGGTGCGCGCCGTCGCGGAACCGTCCGCGACGGCGGCGCGCGCGCGTTCAGCGTCCACGTCGTCGTCGTTCTCCCGCCAGTCGTCGGGCAGCATGTGGTCGAGCACGTCGTCCACGCTGATCGCCCCGAGCAGGCGCTTCTCCGCGTCGAGCACGGGCACGCACAGCAGGTCGTACGTCGCGAGGATGCGGGTCACGCGGCCGAGCGGCGCGTCGGGCGAGACGCCCTCGACGTCCGAGTCGAGCACCGAGCCGACGGCCGCGTGCGGGGGCTCGCGCAGCAGACGCTGGAAGTGCGCGACGCCGAGGAACCGCCCCGTCGGCGTCTCGAGCGGCGGTCGTGCGACGAACACCATCGACGCGAGCGCGGGCGCGAGGTCCTTGCGGCGGATCTGCGCGAGCGCCGTCGCGATCGTCGTCTCCGGCCCGAGCACCACGGGGTCGGACGTCATGAGGCCGCCCGCGGTGTCCTCGGCGTACGCGAGGAGACGGCGCACGTCGCGCGCGTCCTCGGGCTCCATGAGCTCGAGCAGCTGCGCGGCCTGCGCCTCGGGGAGCTCGTGCAGGAGGTCTGCCGCGTCGTCGGGCTGCATCGCCTCGAGCACGTCCGCGGCGCGGTCGCTGTCGAGCCCGGAGAGGATCGCGACCTGGTCGTCCTCGGGCAGCTCCTCGAGGACGTCGGCGAGGCGCTCGTTGTCGAGCGCGCCCGCGACCTCGAGACGCCGGGTGTCCCCGAGGTCGTGGATGACGTCGGCCAGGTCGGCCGGCTTGAGGTCGTCGTACGCGGCGAGGAGCATCGCGGCGCCCTGGGCCTCGGCGCTCCCCGCCAGGCCGGTGACCGCGTCCACGTCGACCAGGAGCGTGTCTCCCCGCCGCCGCAGCCCGAGCGTGCCCTTGTGCTGCGCGCGGCGGCGCACGTAGAGCTTGGTGACGAGCCAGTCGCCCGTGCGCTGCCGCTCGATCGCCAGGTCCTCGATCGTCGCCGAGCCCGACCCGTCGACGAGCTCGACCGTGCGCTCGAGGAGCTCGCTGACCGCGAGCGTCTCCATGGCGCGCTGCTCGAACCGCCGCATGTTCACCAGGCCCGTCGAGATGACCTGGCCCGCGTCGATGCTCGTCACGCGCGTCAGGGGCAGGAACACGCGACGCCGGCCCGGGACCTCGACGACCAGGCCCACGGCGCGCGGGGCGCCCTTCGGCCGGATGAGCACGACGACGTCCCGCACCCGCCCGACCTGGTCGCCGATGGGGTCGAACACGCTGGTCCCGGCCAGACGCGCGACGAAGACGGTGGTGGCTGCGCTCACGCGGCCAGCCTACGCACGCGCGGGGGTCACCGCGCGTTCCTCCCGGCACGGCCCTCGCGCGCTCCGCGCGAGTAGGACAGACTGGGCGAATGAGCATGTCACGCCCGGGTGCCGTCCCCCGTGTCCCCACCCCGCCGCGAGGGGAGCAGATCGCGTCCTACGCGACGTACCTCGAGGCGCAGAAGGCCGTCGACTTCCTGTCGGACAACAAGTTCGCGGTCGAGCTCGTGACGATCGTGGGCACCGACCTCAAGATGGTCGAGCGCGTCACGGGCCGGCTCACCTACGGGCGCGTGGCGCTCGCGGGCGCGGCCTCGGGCGCGTGGTTCGGCCTCTTCGTCGGCATCCTGCTCTACCTCTTCTCCGAGCAGGGCGGGTTCGTGCTCACGGCGATCGCGATCGGCGCCGGGTTCGGGCTGCTGTTCTCGGTGCTGTCGTACGCCCTGACGCGGGGCCGGCGCGACTTCACGTCGCAGAGCCAGATCGTCGCGTCGGCCTACGGCATCCTGTGCGCGCCCGAGCGCTCGGGCGAGGCGCGTCAGCTCCTCGCGCGCATGCCAGACGGCGCCGGCGGCGTCCGCGCCCCGGCCGCCCCGGCGAACCCGTCGTGGGGCACGCCCGGCGCCCCGACGCCCCCGACCTCGCCCGGAGCCACGGCGCCGCAGCCGCCGGCGACCCCGCCTCCCGCGGCGCCCGCCCGCACGCCCGACCCGCGCTGGACCACGCCCACGGGCGAGCCGCGCTACGGGGCGATGCGACCGACGTCGGACCAGCCGGCCCTCCGTTCCGAGCGCGTCAGCGCTTACGGGTCTTGACGGCGGTCTCGGCAGCCCTCTCGCGCTTCTGGGCGCGCTTCTCCTTGAGGGACATCGACGCCGCCTTCTTGGTGCTCTTCGCCACGTGAGTTCACCTCCCCTCGCCGGTGGATGAACGGGCAACCATAGCCCAGTTCCTCCGCCGGCGGGCCGGGTCGGCGATCAGCCCCGCAGGCGCGCCATCCAGGCCTCGACGTCCTCCGGCCGGCGGGGGAGCGCGGCCGAGAGGTTCTCGTTGCCGTCCGCCGTGACGAGCACGTCGTCCTCGATGCGGACGCCGATGCCCCGGTACTCCTCGGGCACCGCGAGGTCGTCCGCCTTGAAGTACAGGCCCGGCTCGATGGTGAAGACCATGCCCGGCTCGAGCACGCCGTCCAGGTAGAGCTCGCGGCGGGCCTGCGCGCAGTCGTGGACGTCGAGCCCCAGGTGGTGGCTCGTGCCGTGCACCATCCAGCGGCGGTGCTGCTGGCCCTCGGGCGAGAGCGACTCCGCCGCCGTGACGGGCAGCAAGCCCCACTCCTCGAGGCGCGCGGCGATGACCTCCATCGCGGCGGCGTGCACGTCGCGGAACCGCGCGCCCGGCACGGCGACGGCGAACGCGGCGTCCGCGGCGTCGAGCACCGCCTGGTACACGCGGCGCTGCACGTCGGTGTACTCGCCGTCCACGGGCAGCGTGCGTGTGATGTCCGCGGTGTACAGCGAGTCGACCTCGACGCCCGCGTCGAGCAGCACGAGCTCGCCGGCCCGGACCACGCCGTCGTTGCGGATCCAGTGCAGGGTCGTGGCGTGCTCGCCCGCGGCCGCGATGGTCTCGTAGCCGACCGTGTTGCCCTCGAGGCGCGCGTGCGCGTCGAACGTCGTCTCGATGACGCGCTCGCCGCGGCGGTGGGCCGTGGCCCGCGCGAGGTTGCGCACGACCTCCTCGAACCCTGCGATCGTCGCGGCGACGGCCTCGCGCATCTGCTCGACCTCGTGCGCGTCCTTGACGAGCCGCAGCTCGGAGACCGCCTCGACGAGCGCGGCGTCCGTGCGCCGGTAGGCCGCCTCGGCGCGCGCGACCCACTCCTCGTCGGTGAGACCCTGCTCCTCGGCGGACTCCTCCTCGGCACCCGCCTCGGCCCGGATCGCCTCGACGAGCGCCTCGACCGCCTCGTCGGCGCCGGCGACGACGAGCAGCGTCACCCCGCCCGGGCCGACGTCCTTCGCGAGCGCGTCGCGCAGCTCGTCGACGTGCCGCGCCTCGATCCCGGTCGCGGTCGTGACGTCGTCGAGCGACGGGCGCGCGCCGACCCAGAACTCGCCGTAGCGCGCGTCGGCGTAGAACTCCTCGGTGTCGCGCGCCGCGAGCGGGCGCACGTAGAGGACGGCGTGGTGGTCCGAGCCGTCGTCGCCCGTCCCGGGCTCGACGGGGTGCAGCACGAGCACCGCGTCGGGCTCCTGGTCGGTGCCGTAGCCGGTGAGGTGGGCGAACGCCGAGTGCGGGCGGAACCGGTAGTCGGTGTCGTTCGAGCGCGTCTTCAGCGGGCCCGCGGGCACCACGAGGCGGGCGCCGGGGAACCGGGCGGAGAGCGCCGCGCGCCGTGCCGCGGTGTACGGCGCGGCGGGCAGGGGCTCGACGTCGAGCGCCGCGCGCGGCGCCCAGCCGCTCGTGATGAAGGCCTTGAACGCGTCGGAGTCGGGGCGCTGGGAGCGGTTGCTCCCGCGCGCGGCGAGGTCCTGCGCCTCGGGCGCGCCTGCGTGCTCGGGTGTCTCGGAGGTGACGGGGGTGGCGTCGGTCATGCCCCCAGTCTCGCACCGCGCCCGCGGCCGAAGTCCGCGAGGGCGCGGCCGAGCACGCGGTTGAAGGCCTCGGGGGCCTCGCTGTTGACGTCGTGGCCGGCGCGCGGCACGACGACGAGGGCCGCGTCGGCGGCGGCGGCCAGGTAGCGCTGCTCGTCGAGACGCATGTGGTCCCGCGCGCCGTTGACGAGCCACACCGGGACGTCGACGTCGCGCACGTGCGCGAGCCACGAGCGGCCCGCGAGCTGCGTCAGCGCGTCGGTGACGACGTGCCACCCGGGGGCGGCGGGCCGGTGGGCCGCGCCCGCGTCGCCGGGCCCGGCGAGCGCGTGCGACGACGCCCCGCCCCCGGGCAGCGAGCGCCCGGCGCGCGTGATCGCGGACCACGCCGCGCCGCTCGTCCGCGCGGCCCAGCGCGCGCCGCGGCCGACGGCCCCGCCGCCGGCGACGACGAGGCGAGCGACGTCGCGGTACAGCGCCACGGGCTTGCCCTTGGGGTCGGACGTGCAGGCGGCGGCGACGACGCCCGCGAGGTTCGCGGGGCGGCGGGCCGCCCACGCGAGGGACGTGTACCCGCCGAGCGAGAGGCCGACGAGCGCGACGCGGCGCCCCGGGCCGAACGAGGCGGCGGCCTCGTCGAGCACCTCGAAGGACCGGTCGAGCGTGAACCGCTCGTGCGCGCGGGCCCCGTGCGCGGGCAGGTCGACCGCGACGGCGTCGTGGCCGAGCGCGCGCACGTGCTCGAGCTGGCGGTCCCAGATCGCGCCGGACGTGCGCATGCCGTGCACGAACACGACGGCGGGGGGCTGGGCGGACCCGTCGGCGGGCGCCCCGGCGGGGTCGGGGGCGGGCACGGCGGGGGTGAGCGTGGTGGAGGTCATCGGTCCCGACTGTTCCAGCCCAGCCTGGGACGGCCGTGGTGAGGCCCCGGGTCCCGTGTGCACATCGTGTGCGGGTCCCGTGCCACCCGGGCACGGCCCGTCACTATCCTGGTCGTCGTGCGCATCGACCTCCACACCCACTCGACCGCGTCCGACGGCACGGACGCCCCGGGGGAGGTCGTGGAGGCCGCGGCCGCGGCCGGACTCGACGTCGTCGCGCTCACCGACCACGACACGACCGCAGGCTGGGCGCAGGCGACGGACGCGGCGCTCGCGCACGGCGTCGCGCTCGTGCGCGGCGCCGAGATCTCGGCGCGCTCCGGCGGGATCAGCGTGCACGTGCTGTCCTACCTGCACGACCCCGCGCACGCGGCGCTCCTCGCCGAGCTCGACCGCACGCGCGACGCGCGCACGAGCCGGGCGCGGCGGATGGTCGACCTCATCGCCGAGGACTACCCCATCACGTGGGAAGATGTCCTCGCGCAGACCGTCGAGGGGACGACGATCGGCCGCCCGCACATCGCGGACGCGCTCGTCGCCGCGGGCCTCTCGCCCGACCGCTCGGCGGCGTTCGCGACCATCCTCGCCACGAACACGCCGTACTACGTGCCGCACTACGCGCCCGACGCCGTCGCGGCCGTGCGCGGGATCCGTGCCGCGGGCGGGGTGCCCGTCTTCGCCCACCCGGGTGCGGACGGACGCGGCCGCGTCGTGGCCGACGCCGTGATCGAGGAGATGGCGGAGGCCGGGCTCGCGGGGCTCGAGGTGTTCCACCGCGACCACGACGAGCGCCAGCGCGCACGGCTCGAGGACCTGGCCCGGACCCTGGGCCTGTTCGTCACCGGGTCGAGCGACTACCACGGGGCCGGCAAACCGAACCGGCTCGGGGAGAACACGACAGCACCGACCGTGCTGGAGCAGATCGAGGAGCAAGGACAGTTGGACGTGATCCGATGAGCGGACGATGAGCGAGTTCTTCGACGTCCGGCTCTTCACGGAGGTCTTCGTCACCCTGTTCGTCATCATGGACCCGCCCGGCACGGTGCCGGTGTTCCTGGGCCTGACGGGCGCGATGGGTGCCAAGCAGCGCAACCAGGCGGCGCGGACGGCGATCTTCGTCGCGTTCGGCGTGATCGTCGCGTTCGCGGTCTTCGGCCAGCAGATCCTCAGCTACATGCACATCTCGCTCCCCGCGCTCCAGACCGCGGGCGGCCTGCTGCTGCTCCTCGTGGCGATGGAGCTCCTCACGGGCAAGATGGAGGAGCCGCAGCCGTCCGGGAACAAGAGCGTCAACGTGGCGCTCGTGCCGCTCGGGACGCCGCTGCTCGCGGGGCCGGGCGCGATCGTCGCGACGATGGTCTTCGTCCAGCGCGCGGGCGAGCGCGGCGGCGGGGTCGCGGAGTGGGTCGCGATCGCGGCGGGCGTCGTCGCGGTCCACGTGTGCCTGTGGCTCTCGATGCGCTTCGCGAACGTCATCAACCGCGTCCTCGGCGACTCGGGCACGATCCTCGTGACGCGGATCGCCGGTCTGCTCCTCGCGGCCATCGCGGTCCAGCTCGTGGCCGACGCCGTGATCGAGTTCGTCCAGAACGCCTCGTAGCGGGTCTCACGTCCGCGCGCAGGGCGCTGCGCCGTGACCGTGCGGCCGAGCGGTCTCTCGCGATCAAACAGGGGATGTTAGGTTCTTTCGATGCCCGAGCCGATCGTCCCGCCCCGCAAGGTCTCCGAGCTCGTCGTCGAGCGCCTCACGCAGCGCGTGGAGCGCGGCGAGTGGCCCGTGGGCACGCGCATCCCGCCCGAGCCCGAGCTCGTCGCCGAGCTCGGCGTCGGGCGCAACACCGTCCGCGAGGCCGTGCGCGCGCTCGAGCACGCCGGGATCCTCGAGCCGCGGCGCGGCGACGGCACCTACGTCCGCGCGGCCGACGGGCTCGACGCGGCCCTGAACCGGCGCGCACGGACCACGGACGCGTTCCACGTGCTCGAGGTGCGCGGGATCCTCGAGCGCGGCGCGGCGCGCGCCGCGGCCGAGCGGGACGACCCCGGCGTGCTCGCGCGCCTCGACGCCGCGCTCGCCGCCCAGGTCGCGGCGCGCGCCGGGGACGAGGACGCCTTCCAGGCCGCCGACGTCGCGTTCCACGCCGAGGTCGTGCGCGCCGCGGGCAACCCGCTGCTCGCGGACCTCTACGACGGTCTCGACCACGCGCTCGTGCGGTCGTTCCCCTCCGGCGAGCAGCGGCGGCACCACCGCGCGGTGCCCGGGCACGAGGAGGTCGTCGCGGCGATCCGCGCGCACGACCCCGCCGCGGCCGAGGCGGCCGTCGCCGCGACGATCGCGACGGTGCGGGCCCACCTCGTCGAGGCGGCGCGCGGCGCACCGGACGGCCCCGACGTCCCCGGCGGCTCGGGCGCCCGCGGTGCGCGCCCGACCGGGGGCGCCGACGAGAGCGAGGCCGGCGCGTGACGGGCCTGCGGCGCCCGCTCGGTGCGGGCGCGGTCGTCGCGATCGTCCTGGCGGCGCTCAACCTGCGCCCCGCCGTCGTGGCGATCTCTCCGCTGCTCGGCGACATCCGCGCCGACGAGGACCTGAGCGCGACGGCGGCGGGCGTCCTCACCACGCTGCCCGTCCTGTGCTTCGGCCTGCTCGCGCCCGTCGCGCCCGTGCTCGCGCGGCGCTGGGGGCTCGAGCGCGCACTCCTCGCGAGCCTCGTCGCGCTGTGCGCCGGGTTCGCCCTGCGCCTCGTGCCCGGCGTGTGGGCCCTGTTCGCCGGGACCGTCGTGGCCGGGTGCGCGATCGGTCTCGGCAACGTGCTCCTGCCCGCGCTCATCAAGCGCGACTTCGCCGACCGCATCGGCCTCATGACGGGGCTGTACTCGATGGCGCTGTCCGGCGGCGCGGCGCTCGCCGCGGGGCTGACGCTCCCGGTCGCGGCCGCGGCGGGCCTCGACTGGCGCGGCGCGCTCGCGAGCTGGGGCGTGCTCGCCGTGGTCGGTGCGCTCGTCTGGGTGCCGCGCGCGCTGCGGCCCGACCCCGGCGGCGCGTCCGCGTTCGGCGGGCTGCCCGGCGCGAGCCCGGCCGGGGCGCGGTCCGCGGTGTGGCGCAGCCCGCTCGCCTGGGCGGTGACCGTCGTCATGGGCATGCAGTCGCTGTCGTTCTACGCGGTCAACGCGTGGCTCCCGGAGATCATGGTCGGGCTCGGCCGCACCCCGGAGGCCGGCGGGTGGCTCCTCGCGCTGTGCAACCTCGCGGGCATCCTCGGGTCGTTCGTCACCCCCGTCCTCGCCGGGCGGATGCCCCGCCAGCGCGGCATCGGCGTCGTGCTCGTCACGCTCGTCGGGACGGGGCTGCTCGGCCTCGCGCTCGCCCCCGGCGCCGCGGCGGCGTGGGTCGTGCTCGTGGGGCTCGGGCAGGGCGGCGGGATCAGCCTCGCGCTCACGCTCATGGCGCTGCGGGCGCGCGACGCCGCGCACACCTCCGAGCTCTCCGGGATGGCGCAGAGCGCCGGGTACCTCCTCGCGGCCGGCGGCCCGCTCGGCCTCGGGCTCGCGCACGACCTCACGGGCGCGTGGCTCGTGCCGCTGCTCCTGCTCGTGGCGGCCGCCGTCGTGCAGGGCGTCGCCGTGTGGTTCGCCGGTCGCGACGCGCACGTGCACTGACGGCCGAGCCCGAGCCCGGGGGTCGGCGACCCGACGCCCGGGCTCGGGACGACGAACCCCGGGCCGCTCCCGCCGCGACGTGGTGGAGGGTGCGACCCGGGGTCCGGTGCCGTGACTACTCGGCGGGCTGGGGCGCGGCCGACGCGCCGCCGTCGTGCTCGACGGGGCGGCCGCCGCGCGTGCGGCGGCGGCTGCGCGACCGACGACGGCGCTCGCCGCCCTCGGACGCGGTGCCCGCCTCGGGCGACTGGGACC